>JAIDTS010000503.1 GCA_029060585.1 Muribaculaceae bacterium | reverse complement strand
CTGAAATTTTTGTGAGATGGGGTCTTAGAATCATGGACTTTAAAATAACATCAAAATATAAGCCTACGGGAGATCAACCGGAAGCAATTGAGGAACTTGTAGAGGGAGTCAAAGACGGACACCCGTCGCAGACACTGCTTGGTGTCACCGGCAGCGGCAAGACCTTCACGATGGCAAATGTAATTCAGGAAGTCAAGAAACCGACCCTGATTCTCAGCCATAACAAGACACTTGCCGCTCAGCTATACGGAGAGATGAAGAATTTCTTTCCGGATAATTCCGTGCAGTATTTCGTGAGCTATTACGACTATTATCAGCCTGAGGCCTACATTCCTTCGAGCGATAAATATATCGAGAAAGACCTGATGATCAACGATCAGATCGAGAAATTGCGTCTCTCCACCGTAGCCGCTCTGCTCAGCGGACGGCGTGATGTGGTCGTGGTTTCATCCGTCAGTTGCATCTACGGTATGGGAAATCCGGAAGATTTCTCCAAGAGCGTAGTAAGGATTGAACTCGGACAGCGGATTTCCAGGAATGCTTTCCTCAGGCAACTTGTCGACTCACTATACAGCCGAACGGAAGTAGATCTCGGAAGTGGAGAATTTCGCGTAAAGGGTGACACCGTTGATATAAAGCTCTCCTTCGAAGACATCCAGCTTCGCGTAATATTCTGGGGAGATGAGATAGAGAAGATACAGACAGTTGATCCTCAGACTGGAATAATCCTGAGTGAACTTGACGGGTTCAACATCTATCCGGCCAATATCTTCGTTGCAAGCAAAGAGCGCACTAATAACGCTGTAAACCAGATAGCTCTCGATTTAGGTGCTCAAGCTGAGTTCTTCCGTAACGACGGCAGATTCCTTGAGGCGCAACGACTGACCGAGAGGGTCAACTACGATCTTGAGATGATCAAGGAACTCGGCCACTGTTCAGGAATCGAGAACTACTCACGCTATTTCGATGGCCGAGAACCGGGTATGCGTCCATTCTGCCTTCTTGACTACTTCCCGAAGGATTTCCTGACAATCATAGACGAGAGCCATGTCACACTGCCCCAGTTGAGAGGTATGTACTCCGGTGATCTTGCGAGGAAACTGAACCTTGTTGAGTATGGATTCAGACTTCCCGCGGCCATCGACAACCGACCACTGAAATTCGAGGAGTTCGAACGGCTTACCCCGCAGACCATATATGTCAGTGCAACCCCGGGAGACTATGAGCTACAGAAATCGGAGGGTATCGTCACTGAACAGATCATCCGCCCGACAGGACTTCTTGATCCTGAAATAGAGGTTCGTCCGTCAATGAACCAGATAGATGACCTGCTTGAAGAAATACAGCTCCGCATAGAACGAGGGGAACGAACTCTTGTCACCACCCTTACAAAACGAATGGCGGAGGAACTTGACGCCCACCTGCAGAGTTTCGGAGTCAGAAGCGCATATATACATTCCGACGTAGATACACTCGACCGCATCAGAATACTTAATGATCTGAGGGAGGGCACCTATGACGTCCTGATCGGAGTCAATCTTCTCCGAGAGGGACTCGACCTACCAGAGGTATCTCTCGTAGCTATCCTCGATGCCGACAAAGAAGGATTCCTGCGCAACCATCGTTCGCTGACACAGACGGCTGGGCGTGCCGCACGCAACGTAAACGGAATGGTCATCATGTATGCCGACAAGATAACAGACTCGATGCAGAAGACAATTGACGAGACGGAACGAAGACGAGCAAAACAGCAGCTTTACAACGAGCAACATGGTATCACACCTACTCCTATCGTCAAGAAGACGAATACAGATCTGATCGACCTCTATCAGGGAACATCAACGGAGAGCGTTGGCCAACAGGGTTCCAAGCCTATTGTGTCAAAACCAGGCAAGCAGACAAAACCTGTTTCCAAACCGAAAGCAGAACCACGTCCGTATATAGAAGAAGAGCATCAGGAAGCAGCCCTTGTGGCAGATCCCATAGTCGAATATATGAGTGCGTCCGATCTAAAGGCGCGCATTGCCAAGGTACAGTCAGACATGACGAAAGCTGCCAAGGCAATGGACTTTATGGAGGCAGCGCGTCTGCGCGACGAACTTCTCGCTCTTAAGGATCTCGCAACTGCAAAAGAACCCGAAAGCCATGTATAAAAAGACTGACTTTCTTCCGACTACTGCGGATGAGATGAAGATGCTCGGTTGGAATCAGGCCGACATAATCCTCTTCAGCGGTGACGCTTATGTGGATCATCCATCCTTCGGAGCAGCCGTAATAGGGCGAACGTTGCAGAAGGCAGGATATAAAGTCGCAATCGTTCCGCAACCGAACTGGCGCGATGACCTGAGGGACTTCAAGAAACTCGGCAAGCCCCGTCTTTTCTTCGGAGTCTCGGCAGGAGCGATGGACTCAATGGTGAACCATTACACGGCAAACCGCCGGCTTCGCCATGACGATGCCTATACTCCGGGAGGGAAGCACGGTATGCGTCCTGATTATCCAACGATAGTGTATACAAAGATACTCAAGGAGCTTTATCCCGATATTCCGGTAATAGCCGGAGGTATAGAGGCATCGTTGCGTCGTGTGGCTCATTACGATTACTGGGCAGATCGACTGCGCCCCTCGATACTTGTCGAGTCTGGAGCAGATATGATTTCCTATGGTATGGGAGAAAAGACCATACTCGCGCTTGCCGCCCGACTTGACAAAGGTGAGAAAATTTCGGAAATTACAGACGTTCCACAGACAGTCTTTTTTACTGACCCTAAAAGCGCCGGTAAAGACCAGGAGAACTCCATAATCCTGTCAAGTTTTGAGGAATGCCTTGCCGATAAGAGGAAGCAGGCGCAAAACTTCAGGCATGTGGAGGAAGAAAGCAATAAATGGCATGGGAAGACAATCTTTCAGGCTACCGGAGACCGAATGATTCAGATCAATCCCATGTGGCCACCTATGAGCGAAGGGGAGATCGACGCATCATTCGACCTTCCATACACACGCGTGCCTCATCCGCGATATAAAGGAAAAGTTATTCCTGCCTACGACATGATCCGGCATTCCATATGCATGCATCGGGGATGTTTCGGAGGATGTGCTTTCTGCACAATCTCAGCCCATCAGGGAAAGTTCATCGCGTCCCGAAGCAAGGAATCAATATTGAAGGAGGCGAAGAAGGTTACACAGATGGAAGACTTCAAAGGTTATATCTCAGACCTGGGCGGCCCATCAGCGAATATGTATCGCATGGGAGGCAAAAACAAGGAGGCATGCAAGAGATGTGTTCGACCGTCGTGCCTTCATCCGAAGCCGTGTCCTAACCTTGACAACGACCACTCTCCTCTTACAGACATATATCGAAGCGTGGACGCTCTGCCTGGAGTAAAGAAATCTTTCGTAGGAAGCGGTGTTCGCTATGACCTCGCAATGGCTCCCACGGATTCACCTGAGAAGACACGCGCCAACGCGGAGTATCTTGAAGAACTGATAGCAAATCATGTCAGCGGAAGACTTAAGGTGGCACCCGAACATACGTCAGAAAAGGTGCTTGACTGCATGAGGAAACCTTCCTTCAGCCTTTTTTATGACTTCAAGAAGATTTTCGACAGAGTAAACCGTAAGCATGACCTTAACCAGCAACTCATACCCTATTTCATTTCATCGCATCCCGCATGCCGTGAAACTGACATGGCGGAGCTTGCCTGCATCACTAAAGGTCTGAATTTCCATCTGGAGCAGGTGCAGGACTTTACTCCAACCCCTATGACTGTGGCCAGCGAGATATATTATACCGGAATACATCCGTATACGGGAGAAAAGGTCTTCACAGCAACAACAGAAAAAGAAAAGCTTGCCCAACGCCAGTTCTTCTTCTGGTATAAACCGGAGATGAGGACTCAAATCACGGAAGAACTCCGAAAGCTGCATCGGCCCGACCTTATAGCTAAGCTTTATCCGGGCTATCGGCCGGGCGACAACTCTTCCATACATCAACATAGAAAGTACAATAACACAAACAAACCCAATAACAAAAAGACAAGAAAATGAACAAGTCAAGTTTAGCTATGGGCGCACTGATTCTGCCTCTCTGTCTTGCCACTTCATGCAAGGAAGGGGGCGCGGAGGAGAATGTGATCGAAAAGCCCGAGGTCAACATCGTTGACGGACAGATGACTCCGGAGGTGCTGGAAGCCCTCGGACAAGTGAACGGAGCAGTAGCTTCTCCGGATGGAAAGACAATCGCCTTCACAATCAAGTATGAGGACGTCAAGGAAAACAAAGGGAACTCGGAAATCTATACCGTCCCTGCAGAGGGCGGAGAAGTGACCCGCCTTACGCGTACCGCCGGCTCAGAGGGTAATCTGCAGTGGATCAACGGTGGTGAGCGCATAGCATATCTCGGCAAGGATACGCAGGGAAAGATGCAGATCTTCTCTATGCAGCCCGACGGCCGCAACGCAGTATGCCACTCCGCAGTGGAAAGCGGTGTCGAATGTTTTCTTTTCTCTCCTGACTCAAAGAAGGTGGTCTACTCAACTTCAATCAAGGATTTCAATGAGAAGGATTCGGCTCTCTTTGCAGGACTTGACAAGACAAGCGGCCGCCTGGTAGACGATCTCATGTATAAGCATTGGGACGAATGGGTTGAGGCTATCCCACATCCTTTTGTAGCTGATTTCGACGGATCGGATATATCGGGTGCAAAGGATATCATGGCTGGAGAGCCTTTTGAATGTCCGATGAAGCCTTTCGGAGGCGCTGAGTCTTTCGCATGGAGTCCCGACAGCAAACAGCTCGTTTATGTCAGCCGTAAGCTGAAGGGTATGGATTATGCCTATTCCACAGACAGCGACCTTTTCCTCTATGATCTTGAAAGCGGAAAGACAGACTGTCTGACCC
>JAIDTS010000502.1 GCA_029060585.1 Muribaculaceae bacterium | reverse complement strand
TCATGCTCATGTTCATGTTCATGCTCATGCTCATGTTCATGTTCATGCTCATGCTCATGTTCATGTTCATGCTCATGTTCATGCTCATGTTCATGTTCATGCTCATGCTCTTCTTTCTCTATTTCCTCAAGAGGTTTTTCAATCTCACGAATCCATGTGGCGGAGGTGGCTGTCTTCCCGAAGTCGAAGAGATGGGTGTCGAGCAACTCGCTGAAGTCTACGTCGCAGTAATCGCTTTCGATTATTTTCGCAGCCGGATTGAGCGCATGGATCGCATCCCTTATCAAGTCGGCGTCTTCTTTCGACACTTCAGAGATTTTGTTCAGGATGACGATGTTGCAGAATTCTATCTGCTGCACCACGAGATTTTCCAGATCTTCTTCGCCGTATTCCTTGACGGTAAGCGACTTGCCGCTGCCGAATTCGCTCTGAAGGCGTAGGGCGTCTACCACGGTTACGATACAGTCGAGACGCGGGACTCCGTTGCGGGTTACGATCGGACCCATGGTAGGAATTGAGCATATGGTCTGCGCTATCGGCTCAGGCTCGCAGATGCCGCTGGCCTCGATCACTATATAGTCGAATCTGTCTCCTTCCAGAAGTCCTACGAGTTGATTGACGAGATCCATCTGAAGCGTGCAGCAGATGCAGCCGTTCTGAAGTGCCACCAGCGAATCATCGCTCTGCCCTATTAGACCGTCGCGGGCGATAAGGTCTGCGTCTATGTTGACCTCTCCGATATCGTTGACTATGACGGCAAAACGTATACCTTTCCTATTGTTCAGTATCTTGTTGAGGAGCGTTGTCTTTCCGCTCCCGAGATATCCCGTGATGAGCAGAACGGGGATAGTTTTCATTCTGTCTTCCATATATATATGATTTATAAGATCCATTATAGATTATGCATTAAGAATTATGCATTAAGAATTATGCATTAAATAATAGCCGGCCCTGCACCCTCACGGGTTAAGGCCGGCATCGTTGACTTGCTTTTGAGAGCGATAAACGGGGCTCGAACCCGCGACCCTCAGCTTGGGAAGCTGATGCTCTACCAACTGAGCTATTATCGCATTTTTCTGTTTGCTCTGCAAAATTAAGCAATTTTTTCCGACCATCCAAATATATCAACAATTTTTATAACACCTTAGTCCCGCTTTTTTGTGCGAATTTAAGTCATACATACCATAAAACTCGTTTTTTTTTGCTAATTTTGTAAAATAAAACCCAAATTATGAAAAGTTTCATTCCTCTTATAGCGATGACCCTTATCCTGCTGATTCCGGCTTGCGGAGGTAAGGGTACTGACTCAAACGCTTTCCCTGAAGGATTCGCTTCGCTCACAGACGCGCAGAAGGTTGCTTATATGATGGAGCACACCACTGCGGATTCTGTCGCACGTTTCATTATCTATGCTTCCCTCGGAAAAATCGAGGGGGTTCGTATCGATACCCTCAACAACGCCACTCTTAAGGCGTACGAAACTTATACCGACACCGCACTGCAGTCTTTCAGCTGGGAGTTTGACCGTGTGTCGGAGGAGCTTCCGCTCCACGACAAGATGCGCCTACGTGCGCTTGTTGGTTCTGAAGACCCTCAGGGACTTGGCCTGACACTCGGCCTCGAATATCTGAATCAGATCAGGGTGAAAGGTATGACGGCAGATGAGGTTATGACTGAGCTTGAAGAGCTGAAGAAGGCATCCGTAGACGATCCCGACACCTATGCGCGTTTCCTCATTGGATTCCGAACGGTGCTCCGTTACGACAGAAACTCCGACATGCCCAAGGATATCTATGATCGGTTCCTCGTCTTCGACCAGAAGGCAGTAGATGACTACTACTCACGCAATAAGTCTGCAGCAGGAGTCCCCGTTACTCTCCCCGACTCAATCCTTGTAGAGGATCATCCCGATCCCCTCCCGGATGTCGACCCCGGCTCCCAGGCACCTTTAGACACAGCTGAATTTATCAGAATGTAGATTTCACTTGAAATATCCTGAAAAGGAATCTGTCAGAATGACACACCTTTTCGAAAACTTCAAAAACTTCGTAAAACGTCCAACGTCCAACGTAAAACGCACGACTATGAACAGAATCTCCGAATACAGTGCTCTCGCGGAAGCTCAAATCCGCTCGCTCGATCTGCCGAAAGGCAAACTCGATGGCCTTTACGCACCTGTAGCCTACGGTATGCAGGCTGGCGGCAAGCGTCTGCGTCCCACTCTGATGCTGATGGCGGCTGATGCTTTCGGCAAATGTCCTGAGAAGGCCCTCCGGCCTGCTGTGGGCATCGAGATGTTTCATAATTTCACGCTCCTCCACGATGATGTGATGGATAAGTCCGACCTGCGTCGTGGTCGTCCTACAGTCCACTCCAAATGGGATGAAAATACCGCGATCCTCTCCGGCGACACAATGCTCACTCTGGCTACTGAACTAATATCCGATGTCGACGATGCCATTCTGCGTCCAGTGCTCGATACATTCAATAGTCAGGCACTTCGCGTCTACGAAGGACAGCGACTCGACATGGATTTCGAAAAGCAGGATGAGGTGGCTCTTGATGATTACTTAGAAATGATCAAGGCCAAGACCGGAGCCCTGCTCGGTGGAGCAGCCCGGATTGGTGCGCTCATCGGCGGTGCCTCCCATGAAGACGCGGACCTTATGTATGAGTTCGGTGTCATGCTCGGCGTAGCTTTCCAGATAGAAGATGATTACCTCGACACATTCGGTAATGCAGAGACTTTCGGCAAACCTATAGGCGGAGACATAAACAACAATAAAAAGACATTCCTTATGGTGAAGGCGCTCGCATCAGGAGGAGCCAACGCGGAGGCCCTCAAGGCGGCTCTTAAGATGCCCGCAGGACCTACGAAGGTGAAGACAGTCACTCGCATCTACGAGGCGATGGGAATGCCTTCCGTTAGCAAGGCGGAAGTCTCGGCCTACAGCAGCAAAGCTTTAGCCGCCATTAAGAAAACTTCACTCAGCGACGATGCCCGGGAGGCATTCCGCCGACTGATCGAAAAACTGATCGGTCGCACTAAATAACCCAATCGCACCTCCCAACACCCCAACAACTGAAATCTGAAATCTGATAGCTGAAAGCTGAAAGCTGATAGCTGATCGCTGAAAGCTGATAGCTGATCGCTGAAAGCTGAAAGCTGATAGCTGATCGCTGAAAGCTGATAGCTGATCGCTGAAAGCTGATAGCTGATCGCTGAAAGCTGATAGCTGATCGCTGAAAGCTGAAAGCTGATCGCTGAAAGCTTAAAACTTAAAACTCCCTACAATGATCGACACCCATACTCACCTATACATGGATTCATTTTCCAAGGATGAACCCGACGGTTGTGCGGCCGCGGTTGACCGTGCCGTGGAGGCTGGTGTAGAATTGATGGTGCTTCCTTCTGTCGACCGTGAGTCTGCCGAGGAGGTTGCTGTGCTCAATGCCCTGCGACCCGACCATACAAGAACCGCTATGGGGCTACATCCTACCGAGGTAGGGGAGGACTGGCGGAAGGAGCTCGAAGACATTAAGTCTATTCTCGGGCCGACGTCTCCCGTGGCCATCGGGGAGGTGGGTATAGATCTTTACTGGGACGATTCCAACCTCAGTCTTCAGAAAGAGGCCCTCATTGCTCAGATTCTGCTCGCTGAAGATATGGGTCTTCCAGTCATCATACACTGTCGCGATGGCATCGAGGTCTGCTGTCAGTGCATAGAGGCGGCCAAGACACAGTCCCGTTCAGGAAAGCTTCCTCCGTTGGTGTTCCATAGCTTTACCGGATCTCCCGAGGAGGTGCGTCGTATCCGCAGTGTATGTGATCCATATTTCGGCATCAACGGAGTCGTTACTTTCAAGAATTCCGGATCCCTCCCCGACGCTGTGAAGGAAATCGGCATAGAACGTCTGCTTCTTGAGACCGACAGTCCGTATCTTGCTCCCGTTCCTCGGCGAGGCCGCCGCAACGAGAGCTCATATCTATCATTCATCAACTCTAAGATTGCGGAGATACTCGGTCTTTCCCCCGATGAGACTGACCGCGCCACCACCCGCAATGCCAAAGTATTCTTCAGGATTTGAACTCGCTATTCACGCTCCCGTTCCATCAGCCGGTTGTGATCTTCACCCTTGTGCTGTTGCTGATTCTTGCGGCTCCTGTCGTCTTCAGGCGCCTCAGGATTCCTGACGTGGTGGGATTGATTCTCGCTGGTGTGGCCGTAGGGCCTTACGGATTCAATCTTCTTGAGCGTGACGCATCTTTTCAGATATTCGGACAGGTCGGCATCCTCTACCTTATGTTTCTGGCGGCGGTGGAGATAGACATGTACCACTTTAAGAAAAACCTGAAGCAGGGACTTGTCTTCGGCCTGATTACATTTATTGTTCCCTCGGCCCTCGGTATGCTTGCAGCGCATTATGCTTTCGGTGCGGGCCTGACCACATGCCTGCTGCTTGCCAGCATGTATGCCTCCCATACTCTCATCTCTTATCCCGTCGTGAGTCGGTTCGGCCTTCAGAACGGCAAGGGCGTGATTCTTGCAGTCAGCGCTACCATCATAGCAGTCTTTCTCGCCCTCTTGACTCTTGCATCTGTCGTGAAGATGCAGACCACCGGCGTCTTCAATGCTGCCGATATACTGAAACTGCTGCTCTATACCGCAGGATACGCTGTGGCTGTCGGTCTCGTGTTCCCTCGAATCACTCGAATTGTGTTCCGCAAGACTTCGGATGCCGTAGCGCAATACCTTTTCATTCTCGCCATGGTCTTCATCGGGGCGGTGCTTGCGGAGGTTATCGGTCTTGAGTCGATATTGGGAGCCTTTTACGTCGGTCTCGTACTCAACCGCCTGATTCCCGGGCGTTCCTCGCTGATGCACCACATTAAGTTTGTCGGCAATGCCATCTTCATCCCTTACTTCCTTATAGGAGTTGGAATGCTTATCAACGTGCATGTGGTCTTCAATGGTTGGAAAGTTGCCTGGGTGGCTGTGAATATGATTGTCGTCGCCCTCGTCTCAAAATGGCTGTCGGCATTTATCGCTCAGAAAGCGTTTGGCCTCACTTCCACCGATCGTCGGATGATGTTTGGCCTTACGAGCGGCAAGGCTGCGGCTACCATCGCGGCCACTATGCTCGGTTATCAATACGGCATCATCAATGAAGACATAATGAACGGAGCCGTGCTGATGATACTTGTGTGTTGCCTCGTGGCCTCCGTTGCTACCGAACGAACGGCAATCCGCATGAGGATTGAGCTTACGGATGCGGAAATGGAGCAGGCCGGAGTCGAACGTCCCGAGTTTGCCCGCCAGATTGTTGCTGTCTCTAATCCGATTACGGCTGAAGGTCTGATGAAGCTTGCCGTCTTCATGCGCTCTCCGAAAAACACAGAGCCTGTGACCGTCCTCTTCGTCAGAAATTCCGACGATCAGAAGAGTCTGCGCGCCGGACGTCTCTCTCTTCGCACCGCAGGGCAGACGGCGCAGGAAATGGGCGTGCAGAGTGTCGAGGAAGAGCGTTTCGACCTCAACGTAGTCTCCGGACTCACCAACATGGTGCGTCAGACCCATGCGACCGACATTGTGCTCGGATTCCACCGAAAGGCTAACATCGTAGATTCCTTCTATGGCCAGGTGATCGATACCCTGCTTAAGGAGACCATGAAGATGGTCGTGATGTCCAGATGTTTCATTCCTATCTCTACTGTGAGGAGGATAGTGGTCGTGGCCGGAGCAAAGGCACAGTACGAGACCGGTTTCCACGACTGGGTGGCCCGCATCGGAAACCTCTCCCAGCAGCTCGCATGCAAGGTGATATTCCTCGTCTCAGCGGAGACGTCGAGATATATTGAAGACATTATCTCCACCGATGGCTACAGCATACGCCGAATCTATCAGGAAATGACGGAATGGGACGATTTTATCCTTCTTTCGGGGGAGGTTGGCCCCGAAGACCTTCTTGTGATTGTCGGAGCGCGCAAGGGATCGATTTCCTACAGTTCTGCTCAGGAGGAGATGCCCGTCTTCCTCTCCAAGAACTTCGCCGCCCACAACCTCATGGTGATATATCCCGAGCAGTTCAACGGCTGACCCCGGGGAGTATGGAATGAATATTTTTTTTACCGGTTTCGGCTTTAGCCGGAACTTAATGATAAAGCAGATAAATGCAAATTTGGGAATTTCTATCATCGCAGCTCTCATCGCTCGATGTCAACGTATTTAACGCATCCTTCCGGCTGCTGCTGGCCCTTCTTCTCGGAGCCCTTGTCGGCAGTGAGCGGAAGCACAAAGGGCAGGTAGCCGGAATCCGCACGTTCGCCCTCATTTCCATGGGAGCGTGCCTCTCCATGCTTCTTTCCATATATGTGCCTCAGGAATACATGGGGCTCAAGAACGGCGACCCGGGCCGAATAGCCGCGCAGGTGATCACCGGCATCGGCTTCCTCGGTGGTGGTGCCATGATCCAGCAGAGGGGAGTGGTCAGGGGACTCACTACCGCGGCCGGAATCTGGATCACCGCTATCATCGGTATGGCTGTCGGAGTAGGTATGTACATGTCGTCGATTGTCTGTACGCTGCTTATCTTTATGGTGATAGTCGGCTTCAACCGTTTTGAGCACGTGATTCATATCGGCCAGGAGACAAAAGTGATATCCATTCGCAGCAAGGGTATCCTCCGCAATATCGACGACTACGACCGCCTGCTGAATGAAGAGGGTGTGCATATATCCAATTTCTTCATCGAGCAGAATTTCGAGAAAGACTTCACGGAGGTAAATCTCGTGGTGCTGACCCGCACCTCCCGCCGACTTATGGACGCGATCAACCGCCTCAGCGAGGCTCACGACATACTTTCGATAACACTTTCAAACCAGATTGACCTATGATGCCCCAGATGATTCAGGAGACCACCACCGACATCCAGCAGACCATCTACACCGAGTTGAATCCCGACGCCGGGAAGGACAGTGGACATGGCTCCGAAGACAACACCAACGGCCTTATCCTCGACCTCGCATGGATTCTCGTGCTGGCCGCAATCGCTACTCTTGTGTTCAAGAAGCTGAAGCAGCCAGTGGTGCTCGGCTATATCCTCGCAGGATTCATCGCTTCTCCTAACTTCACTTACCTCCCTTCGATTTCCAATCTCGAGAATATAGAGATCTGGGCAGACCTCGGCATTGTTGTGCTGATGTTCTCGCTCGGCCTGGAGTTCTCCTTCAAGAAACTTATGAACTCCGGATCATCCGCCATCATAACTGCCCTCATTATCATTGTCGGCATGACGTTGGCCGGCTTCGGTGTGGGATATATGCTGCATCTCAACACAATCAACTGTATTTTCCTCGGAGGCATGATATCGATGTCGTCTACCACCATCATCCTCAAGGCATTCACCGATCTTGGACTCAAGCAGCAGAAATTCGCATCGATGGTGCTTGCGGTGCTGATCATCGAAGACCTCTTCGCTGTCCTCATGCTCGTGCTTCTATCCTCATTCGCAATGGGCGATGTGCAGGGTTCAGAGTTGATATTCAGCATTGCAAAGCTTTGCTTCTTCCTGATCATATGGTTTGTCGTGGGCGTCTATGTGCTTCCGTCTCTGCTTGAGAAGATAAGCACCTATCTCAACTCCGAGACTCTCCTTGTTGTGTCGATGGGCCTGTGCTTCATGATGGCGGCCTTCTCTGTCATGTGTGGATTTTCGCTTGAGCTCGGAGCCTTCGTGATGGGCTCCATCCTCGCGGGCACCGTCTTCGCGGAGCGCATGGAGCATGTCATCGCCCCCGTCAAAGACCTCTTCGGCGCAGTCTTCTTCATTTCTGTAGGTATGATGGTGCAGCCATCCGTGATCGCTACCTACTATCCGCAGGTGCTCATCCTCGCGGCCGTTGTGATAGTGGGAATGATCATTTTCGGCACTATCGGAATGCTTGTCACCGGCCAGACTCTCCAGGTGGCGATGCAGAGTGGATTTTCTCTGACGCAGATAGGCGAGTTCTCATTTATCATCGCTTCCCTCGGCATGGGGCTCGGAGTCCTCGATGCTTCCCTCTATCCGATCATTGTGGCCGTTTCGGTGATCACCATCTTCACGACTCCCTATTTCATAAAGCTCTCCAATCCTGCCTATAGGTTTGTAGAGAAGCACCTTCCTGCCAAGCTGCGCTTCCTCATCGACCGCTATTCTTCACAGACCGTCGACACAAACGAGACGGCACGTCTCTGGCGCGAGATACTCGGACGCTACCTCTGGAGGATTGTACTTTATTCTGTGATCCTCATAGCCATCATCTTCGCCTGCCGACAGCTGCTGTTCCCGCTGATGGAGGGTATAATGCCAAAATGGGGACATCTGGTTGCTACGGCTTGTTCGCTTGTCCTCATGTCGCCGTTCCTTACCGCCCTCTCCTTCACTACGATAAAGTCTGACCATAAGATGCGGTTGCATTCCACTGCCTCTTTCTATGAGGTCCCCCTCATTGCCATGAGCATTATCCGCTACATTCTTGCGCTGCTCTTTATTGTCTATTTCCTTACCGTCTGCTATTCCTCACTTGTCGGCTGGATCGGCGGATCTATCTGTTTCCTCCTCATGGTGATTTTCGCTTCCTCGAGGCTGATGCGTGGATTCAAGAAAATGGAGAAGAAATTCATGAACAATCTTAACAACCGAGAAAACGCCCGAAGCGGAGCGAACAACAACCTCGTCAGCAACCTTCATCAGGCTTATGTCGACATAAAGCCCAACTGCCGCTTTGCCGGTGACAGACTAAAGGATTCCGGACTTAGGAGCGAATTCGGAGTAAGTGTCTCAAGTATACGCCGTGGCGATGAGTTCATACCCCTTCCAGGCGGCGACACCCGTATTTTCCCGGGCGACACCCTCGGTGTCATAGGTTCCGACAGTCAGATCAAGCGTCTCAACGATGAGATTGATCGTTCGTGTCAGGTGAGGAAGGAGTCGTTGCGTCATCCCGACATCGAGCTCAAGAGCATAAGGCTGACTCCTAAATCACCCATTATCGAACGCCCCCTCCGTGAGACAGACCTGCGCAACGACTATTTCTGCATGGTGCTCTCTGTGCAGCGTGGCGAAGGCGAGTTCATGACGCCCAGCCCCGACACTGTGCTTGAGGCCGGCGACCTCCTCTGGATTGTTGGCGATCCCACCCAGTTCGACAAAATGAAATAAGTCTTCAGTCTTAAGTTGAATCATTGTGCAAAACGCACTACGCATTATTAATTAATCATTAATAATTAATCATTAATAATTAAATGAATCGGCGTCCCTATACTTTCGACCGCGTGGTCCGCATCCTCTTCTCGGTGTGCGGTCTTGTGGCTGTGTTGTTTCTCCTTGATATCCTTAGCGATGTGCTTCTGCCGTTTCTTGTGGCCTGCCTGATCGCATATATCCTTGAGCCTACGGTCGAGTTCAATAAAATGATACTCGGTTGCAGACGTCGCTTCTTCCCGGTGGTAATGACCCTTCTCGAGGCCGTATTCCTCGTCGGCATCCTATGCTGGATTCTCGTTCCCTATCTGGTGGAGGAAAGCCGTGAGATGGCGATTCTCATCAAGGAATATGCATCCAGTCAGATACAGATTCCCTACATATCTAAGGAAATACACGATTTTATTCGTAAGAACGTTGACTTCGACCAGATTGGAAAACTGTTGAGCCGCGAGCAGTGGATTGAGTTGATCAAGAACAGTCTGAACCAGACGTGGTCGTTCATTGGCAGCTCCCTCAGCCTCATCGTGGGAATCATAAGCTGGCTGATCGTGGTGCTCTACGTGATTTTCATCATGCTTGACTATGAGAGGTTCATACTCTCGATGCGTCAGCTGATTCCATATGGACAGCGCCGTCAGGTGTTCCATATAGTAAAGGACATTGAGAATGCGATGAACCGTTACTTTCGAGGGCAGTTCTACATAGCCTCTATAGTCGGCCTCCTCTTTGCTGCGGGATTCCTGATTATAGGACTTCCGATGGCTGTGCTCTTCGGACTCTTCATCGGCTTGCTCAATATGGTGCCATATCTTCAGATGATATCGCTTCCCATAGCCGCGTTTCTCTGTCTGGTAGGCTCCATCTCTGGAGGACCCGATTTCTGGGTGCTTTTCTGGGAGTGTATGGCTGTTTATGTTGTGGTTCAATGTATTCAGGACCTATTCCTTACTCCTAAGATCATGGGCAAGGCCATGGGATTGAATCCCGCTATTATCCTGCTCGCCCTCTCCGTATGGGGCACGTTGCTCGGCTTCCTCGGCATGATAATAGCTCTTCCACTCACCACCTTGCTCCTCTCTTACTACGATCTCTACATAGTGCGTCGTTCCAGGCCAGACACAGAGCCTTTTCCTGATGACAATGTCGAAGAGGATTCAGACTGATTTGGCGTGATTGCAAATTGTGCATTATGAATTAAACGTATTGTGCATTATTTAAAAATTTCCAGCAGCAGATTCTCTGCAGCTCTGCGTGCTGCCCCGCGCGGACCGATGTCGTTCATGATGATTACGATGCTGTGTGTGGGTGCGAATTCCTCATCGAGCTTGTAGCCGGCGTAGCATTGTATTCCTTTCATGCTTCCCGTCTTCATCGCTACATAGGCGTCGAGTTCCGTATTCTTGAGGAATTCCGACAGGGTTCCCTCCTGTCCGGCCAACGGCATGAATGATGCATATTCCTCATTGTCTCCCATAGTCTGCAGTATGCCGTTGATGAAGTTGGCCGTCACTCTGTTTGACCGTGACAGGCCGCTTCCGTCTATGAGGGTCACCCCCTTGACCGGAACTCCTTCTTTCTTCCAGTATGAAAGCATTTCTTCTGCCGATTCCGACGTGGCCCCTTTTTTGCCTCTGGCAATTCCGAAAGCCCTCAGAAGTGTTTCTGCGAAGAGATTGTCGCTTCGCATCATGCAGCTCCGCATGACTTCGGCATATTTGTCGCTGACGTGGTCAAGCAGAAGCGTGGCATCTTTGTAGTTGGTTCCGCGGTCTTCTGTCTTCAATCCTCCCTTGACTTCTATCCCCGCTCCCCGCAGACGCCCGGAGAGGTAGGTCAGGAACACTGATTCGGGATTCCTCACTGCTCTGCTTCCCGAGGCATTGCGCCTGAAATTCAGAGCGTGGCTCCCCGTGCCGTACGCCTCGTTGAGGTCAGCAGCCGCCCAGCTTGGAGGGCACGCCGGCCCTTCGTAGAGCGACGTGTCGACGCAAAGGTCTCCCTTGATGGTCGTGATTCCTTTATGCCGCAGTGCCGCTATGATTTCCTCTGCGATGTCGGCCGATTCCGGAGCGCAGTTCGCTCCCAGCGTAGGGTCACCTCCTCCGGCTATGAGCAGGTCTCCTTCTATGGTGTTTCCGTCAATCTGGCCATCGGCATAGACAAGCGTGTGAAATCTCTCGTCTGGTCCTTTCTCCTTGAGAAGACCTGCGATGGTCACTGTCTTCATTATGGATGCCGGCAGTAATGGCTTATCAGCATTATGTTTTGCTAATACATCCCCTGTCTTAAGATCCTGGATTATTACGGCCGTGCTTCCGGCGGTAACACTCTTTGATTCTAAGAACTTATCAAGTGGCGACGCTCCATAGATGGTCGAAGTGATTATCAATAAAGCAATCAGAACAATCTTTCGTTTCATATTCATCTAATTTTATCTTAGCGCGCTCTGTATCCCAGCGCGCTCTGCGAGTACAAAATTACTAAAAATGACGTTATCTTCCAACTTTAATGCCCTTTATATGTTTTATTGAAAAGTAGCTAAGGGAAATTAATGATATGATAGATGCGAGATAATTTTGAGTCAGCTTGGTCGCGGAGTAAAGGAGCTTAGCGAGCTAAGCGACTGAGCGACAAGGCCAAGATGGCCAAAATTAGCCGCTTGTATCATATCAAGACTCTTCTCAGGCTGACAAGTGACTTATGTCGTTTAATTTTTCTTAGCTACTTGACAATCTAATGCAACTCAAATCAGTAACTAAAACACACACAGAAAGAAATGAAAAAACTACTTTATCTCCTTCTGGTCTTGCCGTTTGCAATGATGGTTTCATCTTGCTCCAACGACAATGATCTCCCGAACGTAGACATTACGATGTCGTTCGACAAAGCTGCCGTCAAGGACGGAGCTGTATATGTAATTCAGGATTCCGTCTTCTCGATCACCGGAATCACCACAAAGGCTGTCGACAGCAATCAGCAGTCAGCAATCGCCAACGTAAGGTATTTCTGGAATGGTCTGCCGGCTCCCGGACTCACTTGGAGCAGTTTCCCGATGGAAATCGATATGGCACAGATGCCGCAGGTGGAAAAGGGTGCCAATATCCTCGGATTGCGTGCTACTCTTCTTGAGACCGATAAGTCGATGGCGTTTACCGTGTTCAACGTTCCCATCGTAGCGGTCGACAGCGAGGAGGATCTTCCCGAAGGACTCACTCTCGGGCAAGCCTCGATATCCTTCACAAGCTCCCAGAGTAGCAAGTAGGACATCTGTTGAAATCTACAATATTTATCCCGAGGCTAATCGTCCCGGGATTTTTTATTCTCTCAGCATCCTACCATTGAACTCTCTGTAATTCGTTGGATTTAAATACGCTTTATGTATCGGTCCGCGAGCGAAGCGAGAGAGCCTCTGCCGCTTTGCTTCCGAGTGTAGTATCTTAAGACTTAAACTCAGCGAGTCCTTTGCCCCTCTGCGTGAGGTCATTACCGCGTCTTTCCTCAAGTTCAATTCGCTTTAAGAAGGCGCGACTGAGCCCGTGGGACTTTGCGTGATATGACCAAATGAATGTCCTTTTTAAATGAAAGAGCCGTGTGTACTATGTCAAAAAAACTAAGGATTTATTTTGCCGTCTCAAAAAAAATCACTAAATTTGCATCCGCTTTCAAGAGCATCGGAATTGGAAAGATGCCGGAGTGGTCGATCGGGACGGTCTCGAAAACCGTTGTACCCTTACGGGTACCCAGGGTTCGAATCCCTGTCTTTCCGCCAACATCGGATTGTGGTCCGGATTGGTCAAGCCTCGGAATATAGGTTCTGAGGCTTTTCTTTTCCAGACGGGCCTTTCCGTATTACACCCTCGAAATGAATATATATAGTGTATTGAAGCTTGTCTCCCGGATAAAGAGTCCCCGCATAAAGGTGTTCGGGCTTTGGGCCATGCATGTGTTCAGACGCAGGTATATCGGTGTGTTTCTCGATCCGGTGATGGCTTGCAATTTGAGGTGTCGTATGTGCTACCTGTCTGCTCCCGGATATAAAGTAGTCGATTCCCCCGAAAAAGCCCTCATGACTCCTGAGACGCTGCAGTATGTCGCCGACACTTTCTTCCCCCGTGCGCTTAAGCTTCAGATCGGATGTTCCACCGAACCCACGCTCTTCCGCGGCCTTGATGAGCTCATAAGAATTGCGAAATCGAAAGGAGTTCCCTATATTTCCCTCACTACCAACGGACAGCTCCTGACAGCCGACAGCCTCCGCCGGATGATCGATGCGGGCCTGAATGAGATCACTCTCTCAGTGCATGGGTTCGATAAGGAGATTTATGAAGATCTGATGAGGGGCGCGAACTTCGAGCGTTTTCTCGGGCTGATGGCCTCCTTGCGGGAGATCAAGAAGGAGCACCCTGAGTTCAAGGTGCGTGTCAATTATGTGATTAATGCCGACAATATTCTGAGCCTAAAAAAAATGTATGATGTCTTCGGAGGCCTGCGTCCGGATGTCCTGCAGCTCAGACCTATTCAGAAACTTGGGGAGTCTTCCTATGATAACTTTAGCCATGAGGAGATAAAGTTGCACTACGACGATGTCATTGCTCCCATTGTGGAGCGTTGCAGGCAGGAGTCTACGGTTTGTCTCTGTCCATCCAAAAAGAACCTCGAGTCTTTTGATGCCGAGTATGATCCGATGGTGGATTATCTGGAGGAACTTACTTACTATTACGTGTCTCCATCAGGCGTCAACAAGCCTGAATTCAGATGGAAGGAGGATTCATTCTCCTCCTATCACAAACGTCGGTCTACTGCATCTAAGATCTGGAAGTCGATCTGGAAGTGGAATCATAAGGCCGCTTCCAAGCACTCCTCCAGAAAATTGAACTATGATGTAAATTGATATTACGGCCCTGCGACTCAGTCGCAAGGCCGTTTGATTTATATTTTTATGACGTTTGGTCAGCCTACCATATTGGGAACAGGACCATACTCGTTGGTCTGCATCTGGCTGTCCTTGCAATACCATACTATAAGGAGTATCCAGCCCACGATAGGAACAAGCGAGATGAAAATCCACCATCCGCTCTTGCCTATGTCGTGAAGGCGTCTAACGGCGATGCCGAG
>JAIDTS010000501.1 GCA_029060585.1 Muribaculaceae bacterium | reverse complement strand
CTCCCTGTCCGAGGCCACGGAGGATCCGGTATTTTCCGTTCTGAAGTTCTGATCCTTCTTTAAGTTGCATCCTAATTTCTTATTTTCCCGCAAAATTAATCACTTCCGATTTTGCCGCATAAAAATTAGGGGTATGATTGACAAAACCCCGAAGTTAATTGACAAAATTGTATTGTGTATCTCGAATAGAACTTTTTCGTTCTTTTTCTTGTTCTTATTAAAAATATTGATTATCTTTGTAGCATGGTACAGCAAACTGACAATAAAGCGAATATTCGAAAAATCTATAGAACATCAGAATTTGATGACTTCTATGGTTCTTTGCCATCCAAAGTAAAGGATAAATTTGAATACGTTTTTCTTGTCGTTCAAACGGTCTATAACGTGTCTACTAAGTTCGTAAAGCATATAGAAAACACTGATCTTTATGAACTCAGAGTATCAGTAGGCACAAATGAATATAGAACTGTACTCTTTGCTATTGACCACGATAATGTAATAGAATCTACAAAAATAATCCTTTTGAACGGATTTCTTAAGAAATCATCGAAGGATTATAAGAAACAAATAGAAAAGGCACGAACAATACTTAAAAAATTACAGTAATGATGCAATTAGATGAAAATAAGCTGGCTAAGCTTCCTACGACAAACCAGCTTCTTGATGAGAAATATGGATTTGATGGAACTCCAGAGAGAGTAGAATTCAACGCTAAGGCAATAGCCTGGTATTATGGTACCCTTCTTCGTGATAGAAGACGAGAATTAAAGCTTACTCAAAAGGAAGTTGCCGAAAAAATTGGAAGGGAACAAACTTATATAGCAAGAGTAGAAAGAGGCAAGGCGGATATGCAACTTTCAAGTTTCTTTCGCATTGCGGCGGTGTTAGGAATTCAGTTCATTCCATCATTTGTCTCTGTCATTAGATAATTTCTTACCGAATTTCACAATTACCAGATTGTCTGGGAAGCTTCCCCACATTACGGGATGCTGCTTGCCGCCTGATAGCTGAGTCACTCCGCTGCTGACGTAATTGTATAGTTCTTTTGCTGTAATCGTCCGGTCCCTGTTCGCATCTGCTTTTCCTCCGAGACCATGTAGCAGATAGTTTGTGAAATATCCATTAGAGAGCATCGGAGATTCAATCGAGTATTCATTGCCTCTTGAAGAAAGGAACATCATTACATTACCAGTATCCGGTTTTGCGGTGCCTTTACTCTGACGTATTGCTCCGCTGTTACAAGCATCGGCAAATATCATCTTGTCTTTAGCCTTGGATTGTGACATAACCTTGATCACTTCGGCATAAGACAGACCATCTTCAGCTTTTGTCATATCATAAGGACAGAATCCACCGGGATAACCGTGTCCACTGAAATAGAATATAATCTTATCATCTTCTTTAGCCCGACCGAACTGGCTGCGCAGACTTTTAATGATTTGCTCCTTTGTTGCATATCTGCCTGTAATGGTAATGACATTTTCCGTTCCCTTCTTGTAGAAATCAGCAATGGCTTTCGCATCCTTCTCAGTCTTCGTCAGATTCTTAACTGTAGCATCAGCATAAGTTGCAATCCCGACACATACCACAAATGTCTCAGACTTCAAAAAGAATGTAGAGACAATCATCAAGATCAATAATAGTCTGTATCTCATTTCTCCACGTATTTGCACTTGCAGTATGGACAAGACTGATGATTCCGAACAAGCATCTTATAGTTTTTAGCCATAAGGGAGTGACCGCATTCCGGATTAGGGCATACCCATGCATCTTCGAACTCTTCCTGACGACGCTGACGTTCTTCAGGAGTCTCAGCATTTTTCATTCCGATCAAACTATACAGGAAACCAATGCCACCAATTCCAGTCATCATCCATCCGACTGTTCCTAATTCAGTCAGTGATGCAAGCAAACCTGATCCAATAGTAAAAATAGGAGTAGCAGACCTTACAAGGCTTACTTTTCTTTGACGGTTAGCCATTTCAAGATTTGTGTTATTGAAATCATCCCATACCTTACGCAGATGCGAAATATCGTAAGTCTTTACTGCGGGCTCTTGATGTTGGTTTCTTGAACCGCTGGGATTAGAGGACTTAACTGTTGGAGAGGATTGGTTAGTCAAAGGAGAGACGGTTTGCACTCCGATCAATTCCTCAAGAGTAGCGGAAAATGACTGGCCGAGCTGAATCCGACTGTTTAGCTTTGCGGTTGTCCTGATAATCTCGACGCCATCTACCTTAGTTCCCGATGGACTCAAATTCTCAATAGTGTATGTACCATCACCATTATCAGTGACTTTGCAGTGTTTCCGACTGACTGTAGGATCCGTAATCAGAGTCTTCTGATTTCCCTGTCGTCCTATTATTATTTCCATATCAGTTATTAGAGTAAAGTAGTTTGAGATTTTTTAGGGCCTCTTTGGAAATGGATATCTCCATCGTGCCGGATGTTACGTAATCGGTCAAGATGAGTTTCTGACGCGGTATGTTGATCTGAAAGATGTATTGCCTGTTGACAATGTATTTCTTGCCTATCCTAATGAACAAAGGACTATCACCCTTGAAACGCTCGGTCAGCAACTCCTCTATATTCACAAGGCTTGTAAGCAGCGTGGCTTTGGCTCCGTTGATAAAAAAGACATGACAATAGTTGGAGTCGGCTTCAAAATAAGCCACCCGTTCCAGCTTCACCTTGATCATCTCGTCTCTGGTGTTGAAGAACAAGGTCGTTTCCGATGCTTTGAAATGTTTCATTTTATTTGACGGTTTACCAGATTACTATGAGTCCCACTTTTCTATATACCCCGAATCCCCAAAGGTAAACAGCCAAACATAAAAAAAGCGCAGGATCCGTACCGTTACTCGTCCCGCTGTTTCATGGCATCTGGCACAGCCGTCACTTCGTAGAACGAGCAACGGAGAGCCTACGCCGTATGATATAATACGCCAAAGAGGATACGCATAGGCGCACCCTTACAATGGGCATAACAATCATACCCGAAGACATCTACCGTCACTTCATTCTTGACGAAGTTTTGAAACTGCCAGATTTCTGAAACAGCCAAGAATCAAGAGCAAGTAAACGCTCAAAAATATGTATTTCAACCCACCCAACCGACGGGCTTTCCCGCCATCGGCGCAGGTTTATTTTGCAAAATTACAAAAATTCTGAATACATCCAAATATTTTTTGAAAAAGATAGACACGACAATCATCATCAACGATCGGTATCAAGATATTTCTGGAGGAGTTTATAGAAGTGGGAGAGGTGCTGGCCGTCGACAAAGGCGTGGTTGACGCAGATGGCTATGGGCATACGGCCGTCTGCTTCCATCTTGCCTACGTTTATGAGCGGGAAGTCGTTGCCATGCCGGTGTTTCTGGGTGTATGATATCGAAGTAAAGGGAAGGTCCGGTATAGCGCTGATCAATACCACATCGTATTCCTCAAGATCTTCTTCTACACCGAAGCTGGACATATTTCCTGCATTCTCTATTATTCCACCTACAGATGCAATGAATTCCTTTCTATCGGATATATAGGGAAACCGTAGGGTCGTGAAGGAATCATGTCCGGTCAGTCGAATGGGCGACAATACGTCGAGTCTGTCATAGTAAGCTATTTCTCCTTTCGTTGTGAAACGATAATGCAGTTCCCTTATCTCATTGGCGGCTCTAAGTATCGCATAAAGATAATTTGGGAAAAATTTCTCACCAGATTCTTTTGCGCGCCTAAAGCATCCTGACGCGTCAACCATGCATGTCACACTTACGTTAGGATTTACAAAATCCTTAAAGAACATCACGCTTTCTTTTCTTTGAAAGCTTTCCAATGGTATTATTTCCTTCATGGTCTATGAGTTTATTTTGGGGAGGTAGGCACGTCATTTTATTTTGTCGAGGACGGTGCGGAGT
>JAIDTS010000500.1 GCA_029060585.1 Muribaculaceae bacterium | reverse complement strand
GATGAGTTATAGTTTATGTTGGCGCTTGCGTTGCCACCGCCGCGGGAGTTGGCGCTCAGTTCCACGCTTCCGTAATAGCCTGCTTTTCTGTCTTTTTTAAGCACGATGTTTATAATGCCTGCGGTACCCTCGGGACTGAATTTGGCAGAAGGATTTGTGATGACCTCTATGCGGTCTATAGTCTCCGCCGGGATTTGCTCCAGAATCTGTGCACGGTTGTCGGCAGTTAGTCCGGATTCCTTGCCGTTGATCCAAACGGTGACGGATGAATTGCCTCTGAGCGACACTTCTCCGTCCTGGTCTACTTCCACTGAGGGTATGGATTCAAGCAGCTCCGAGGCCGACTGTCCGGCTGCGGCGATATTGGCATCTACAGAGAAGACCTTTCTGTCGAGTTCAAACCGCATCTGGCTACGGATTCCTTCCACTGTCACCTCCTGAAGCATCTTGGAATCTTCGGCGAGTTTGATGGCACCTAAGTCTATATTGCCACCGGCTACGTTGGCTTCGCGCTCCTGAGGGACGCTTCCGAGATCCGAAATCCTCACGATATATTTTCCGTCGGCCACGCCTTTGAGAGAGAACACACCGTTCTCGTCTGTATTGGTTCCTATGGGTAATGGTTTCCCGGTCTTCGCGTTGATAAGCTGGATGTTGACGAAATCCATCGGTTCGCCGGTCTGTTTGTTGAGCACCTTGCCGGTGATATTACCGTTGGCCATTGCGGATATGTATGCCAAGCCGAGAAAGCAAGGAAGAAGAAACCTAAGTTTCATATCAGAATGAATATTGCTGTATTTAAGATAGTTATACCTGTGGAAAATAAGGTTTCTTCCGTCGTCCGACGGAAGAAACCTTATTTATGACCGGATAGTATGGGAAAGGTTTAATTTGAGATCAAAAGAATTTTTTATGTTAGAACGGAAGGAAGAGTGATTCCAGCCATATCATGCCGATACCGGCGACATATCCGAGGAATGCAAGCCATGTGATGCGTTTCGCATACCACATGAATGGTATCTTTTCGATACCCATCGCCACTACTCCGGCTGCAGATCCGATGATCAGCAGGCTGCCTCCAACGCCAGCGCAGAATGTCAGCAGATGCCAGAAAAGACCGTCTTGCACGAATAGTGCGGTGTATGTAGGATCGGAAGAAACCGTGATGATAGCGTCGCTCGCAACCGGATACATCTCCATGCAGGCCGCTACGAGTGGCACGTTGTCAACGATGGATGATAGGATGCCGATGATACCGTTGATAACATACACGTCGTGGAATTGGTCGTTGAGCCATGCAGCCAGCTCTCCGAGGATTCCCGCCTGGCTTAGCGCGGCTACGGCCATGAGGATGCCGAGGAAGAAGAGAATGGTAGACATGTCAATGCTTTTGATCACCTGTGAGACTCGCCCCTCGATCTTGCCGTCAAGCTTGTAGTGACGCACTATGAGTTCCGTAATAAGCCAAAGTATCCCCAGAGAGAACAATATTCCCATGTAGGGAGCAAGATGAGTCGTCGCCTTGAAGACAGGTACGAAAAGCAGACCCGCCACACCGCAGCAGAGAATGAGGATGGAAAGTTTCGGATGCTCGTCGGACATTACATAGCCTACGCGTGCATCCTGACTGTTGAGCGGTTCTACCGATGTGCGGGGTATCATTCGGGAAGCGAAGAAAACCGGCACTACCACCGACACAAGGGAGGGGAGAAGGAGGTTGACTATGAGGTTGACTGAGGTCACATAGTTCTTCATCCAGAGCATGATTGTGGTGATGTCGCCGATCGGCGACCAGGCTCCTCCGGCATTTGCGGCAAGCACAATGACGCATGAGAACAGCCATCGTTCTTTGTAGTTGCGCAGCATTCGGCGCAGGATCATCACCATGATGATGGTGGTGGTCATATTGTCAAGTACGCTTGAGAGGAAGAATGCTAAACACGACATCACCCACATCAGCTTTCGTTTGTCGGAGGCATGGATCTTGAGTAGAAGAATCCTGAACCCACCGTATCGGTCGATCAGCTCTACGATTGTCATGGCTCCGATGAGAAAGACCACAATCTCGCATGTGTCGCCCAGAGCTTCGATCATCTCTGAGGAAATGGACTGGTCGTGGCTTCCGACGGCGTAGATTGCCCATAGGAGAGCGCACATGATGAGTGCGAACGTAGCTTTATTGACGTGGAGCACATGTTCGCAGGCTATCAGAAGATAGCCGAGGATGAAGATTACTAACAGAGTGGTAATCATAAATTTTGAATTATGTAGTAAATAAATACCTAAATGCGCGACCTTTCTTCCGGTCGCAGACCTTGAAACTGAGTGCTAAATTAGTAAAAATATTTTGAATAATGTGAGGTTTTGTTAAATATTTTTTTGTAATTTTGTCCGGAATTAAAAACTGCTCAGCCGGCGCACAGCGCGTCTACAGGTATCCTGAATTAGAAAAGTGACAAGGAATCTTATGAAAGTATTGAAGTTTGGAGGCTCTTCGGTCGGTACTCCCGGCGCTCTTGCCAACGTGAAGAAAATAGTAGAAGCTACTCCCGGTAGAAAAGTGGTGGTGGTCTCGGCCCTCGGAGGCGTTACAGACCTGCTGCTCTCTACCGCAAGCCTTGCAAAATCCGATGATGTTGCCTATCTGGAGCAGTATGCCCGGATCGTTGAGCGGCATCGCGCCGTGATTGACTCTATGGTTCCGGCTTCCAGGCGTGATCAGGTTGATGCTGTTGTGAGGGTAATGCTGGAGGAGCTCGCGAATATATATAAAGGTGTGATGCTGCTCCACGATCTGTCTCCGCGAGCTGTCAAGATGATTGTCAGCTATGGCGAGAGAATGTCGAGCGTGATTGTAGCGAGCATTATCGAGGATGCCGTCCTTTTCGACTCCCGCCGCTTCATACGTACTAAAAAAGGACCCCATCAGGAGGAGATACTTGATACTGAACTCACCAACGATCTCATACATCGGGAATTCTCTGGTCGTTACTGGACTGTTGCCGTCTGCGGGGGATTTCTTGCTACTGATTCCGAAGGGGAGGTCTCCAATCTCGGGCGCGGGGGAAGCGACTATACAGCCTCCATTCTTGCTGCGGCACTCGATGCTGAGATCCTTGAGATATGGACAGACGTTGACGGTTTTATGACGGCCGACCCAAAGGTGATTCCTCACGCGTATGTGATCGACCGGCTGACATTCACTGAAGCCATGGAGCTCTGCAACTTCGGCGCAAAGGTGATCTATCCGCCTACCATCTATCCCGTCTACCATAAGGATATTCCAATCAGGGTAAAGAACACTTTCAATCCAGAGGCACCCGGCACTCTCATCAGCAATCAGGCTGCCCCGAGCGATAAGGTGATCAAGGGAATATCTTCTATCAACGACACTGCGCTCGTGACAATAAGCAGTCTCTGTATGGTTGGAGTGATTGGTGTGAACTCAAGAATATTCAATGCCTTGACATCCAGAGGAGTCAGTGTTTTTCTTGTCTCTCAGGCTGCAAGTGAGAACAACACTACTATTGCCGTCAGGAACTCCGATGTGGATCTCGCGGTCGAGACGCTAAAGAAGGAGTTTGCTGTGGAGTTGGCCGACGGTATGTTCAACGATGTCAAGGCCGAACGCGATATGGCGACGGTAGCTGTGGTAGGAGAGAACATGAAGCACTGCACCGGTATTGCCGGAAAACTCTTCAATACCGTAGGTCGCAACGGTATAGACGTGATTGCCTGTGCACAGGGAGCGGCGCAGACCAACATATCGTTTGTCATCGATCGCCGTAGCCTGACGAAGGCACTCAACGTGATCCATGATTCTTTCTTCCTTTCTGAAAGCCAGGTCCTCAATGTCTTTATTACCGGAGTTGGAAATGTCGGAGGAAGCCTTCTGCGGCAGATTGAGAAGCAGCAGGAGAAGCTGCGCAGGGAGAAAAACCTTAAGATCAATGTTGTCGGTATCGCATCGAGCCGAAAAGCCGTGTTCGATAAGGAGGGGCTTGATGTGAGCCGCTATAGGAAACTGCTTGATGAGAGTGATTTCGTGGCATCTCCTGAGAGTATAATGGAGGAGGTCATATCCATGAACCTGTATAACTCCGTCTTTGTAGACTGTACCGCCTCCCATGAGATCGCATCCCTGTATCATAGCCTGCTCGATCATAATGTCAATGTAGTGACGGCAAATAAGATTGCGGCTTCATCTTCCTATCCTTCATATATGCGTCTTAAGAACACTGCTCGAGAGAAGGACGTAAAATATCTGTTTGAGACTAATGTCGGTGCAGGACTCCCTATCATCAATACCATCAACTCCCTCATCAATTCAGGCGACACTATCCTTAAGATAGAAGCTGTGGTCTCGGGTACGCTGAATTATATCTTCGATGTCCTATCTGAAGACATTCCGCTCAGCAAGGCGGTCGACATGGCACGCGAGGCAGGATATGCTGAGCCGGATCCTCGTATCGACCTGTCCGGTATGGATGTGGTTCGAAAGATTGTGATTCTCGCTCGCGAGGCCGGATATGTTGTAGAGCAATCGGATGTGGAGAAACATCTGTTCGTTCCAGACGGTTTATTTGAGGGAGAGGCGTCAGATTTTATATCCAACCTCACTTCGATGGATGCGGAATTCGAGAAAGACAGACGCAAGGAAGCGGAAGCGGGAAGGAAATTCCGATTCGTAGCCTCCTTCGACAATGGAAAGGCAGAGGTAGCTTTGCGCAGCGTAGATGCATCACATCCATTCTTCAATCTCGAAGGCAG
>JAIDTS010000050.1 GCA_029060585.1 Muribaculaceae bacterium | reverse complement strand
GCCGGCACCAAATACCGCGGCCAGTTTGAGGAGCGCATCAAGGCCGTGCTCGACGAACTTACGAAGAATCCGGACATCATCCTCTTCATCGATGAGATCCACACTATCGTAGGTGCCGGAGGAGCTCCCGGCACTATGGATGCAGCCAACATGCTCAAGCCGGCCCTCGCCAGAGGTGAGATCCAGTGTATCGGAGCGACGACCCTCGATGAATATCGCAAGAACATAGAGAAAGACGGTGCCCTCGAGCGCCGTTTCCAGAAGGTTATAGTAGAACCTACCACCCCTGAGGAGACCCTTGAGATCCTAAATCAGGTGAAGTCGAAATACGAAGACCATCATAACGTGACTTACACCGATGAGGCTCTGAAGGCATGCGTCGAGCTTACCGACCGCTATGTGTCAGACCGTAATTTCCCCGACAAGGCTCTTGATGCCCTTGATGAGGCCGGCAGCCGCGTCCACATCAGCAATTTCGTGGTGCCCGAAGAGATCGACGCCCTCGAAAATGAGATTGCGCTTACCACTGAGGAGAAACTCAGGGCTGCCGGAGAGCAGGATTTCGCCAAGGCGAAGGAGCTCCGCGACCGTGAGACATCCCTCAAGGACGAACTCGAGAAGATGAAGACAAAGTGGGAGGCAAAGCTTGACCAGGACCGCCAGACCGTCGACGACGAGAAAGTAGCCGAGGTCGTGGCCATGATGACCGGAGTGCCGACCCAGCGAATCGCCCAGACAGAAGGCAACCGTCTGCTTGAGATGGGTAAGACCCTCAATGGAAGCGTGATCGGTCAAGACGAAGCCATAAAGAAAGTGGTTAAGGCCATCCAGCGAAACCGTATCGGTCTCAAGGATCCAGAAAAGCCAATAGGCGTATTCATGTTCCTCGGTCCGACCGGTGTCGGAAAGACTCATCTGGCGAAGAAACTCGCTGAATACCTCTTCGACTCAACCGACGCGCTCATTCGCGTCGACATGAGTGAGTACATGGAGAAGTTCACTGTTAGCCGTCTTGTCGGAGCCCCTCCGGGCTATGTAGGATATGAGGAAGGTGGTCAGCTTACAGAGAAGGTTCGCCGCCGCCCCTATTCGGTAGTTCTGCTTGATGAGATCGAGAAGGCTCACCCTGATGTCTTCAACCTGCTTCTGCAGGTGATGGACGAGGGACGTCTGACCGACTCGCTCGGCCGACGGATCGACTTCAAGAACACGATCATCATCATGACCTCCAACGTCGGAAGCCGTCAGCTTAAGGATTTCGGCACCGCTGGAGTCGGATTCAACACCGCGGCCGACGACAAGAAGCAGGCTCAGGGCGTGATCTCGAAAGCCCTCAACCGGGCATTCTCGCCTGAGTTCCTCAACCGTATCGATGACATCGTGATGTTCGACCAGCTTGACAAGGACGCGATTTTCAAGATCATCGACGTGGAACTCGCCGACTTCTATGGACGCGTGATGAAACTCGGCTACGAGTTGAAGCTCTCGGAAGAGGCTAAGGAATTCATCGCCGAGAAGGGCTACGACAAGAATTTCGGAGCACGACCGCTAAAACGCGCGATCCAGAAATATCTTGAAGACGACCTCGCCGAACTCCTTCTCCGTCTCAATGCGGAAGGAAAGCTCGGCGGCGTGATCGATGTATCCCGAAAGGATCAAGAGTCTGAACGGCTGACATTCGACTATCAAGATCCCTGCGCTTGATAAATAGTTAATAGTTAAAAGAAAGGTTGCCCAAACGGCAACCTTTCTTTATATGCCCCCTACCCCCAACCCTGTAATCCCCTAATCTACTAACCCCTTAACCCCATTACCCCCAGTGTCGTATTCACAACAACGAGCCCACGACCAGCGAATGGAGGGCGGGTGGCCGGGGG
>JAIDTS010000005.1 GCA_029060585.1 Muribaculaceae bacterium | reverse complement strand
TTGAAGACCATTACGTCCTGGTCTTCGAAGAAGTTGATGATCTCCTTAAATATGCAGTGCTTGATGCTGCCGTCGCGCACGTCGACCACCATCAGGCGGCATTCATCTCTATTTTCCGATGGGTGCATAGCGATCTGCGCATCGGGGAGCTTGAACTTGAATTGTGAGAGTTTCATTTATTTAAGTTGTCAGTTGTCAGCTTTTAGCTTTCAGTTCTCAGTTTTAGCAGTCAGCTTTATATTTTAGATTTTTCTGATTGATCAAACCAATATTTAATATTTAATCTTTAGTCTTTAATCTTTAGCTGGAAATCTTCCGGGTATGTCACCTCGCAGGTGGAGATCTTCTCCACAGCCTGATCTATCGTCAGGCAGTCGGCCAGACGGATGGCGCCTACCCTGGTGCGGCAAAGCGAGGTAAGATGTGCTCCGCTGCCGAGAGCCTGTCCTATGTCTCGTGTCAGGGCTCGAATATAGGTGCCTTTCGAGCAGACTATCCTGAGCCTGAGCTCAGGCAGCTCAGACGGAAGCATCTCAAGTTCCTCTATCACGAGCGGCTTTGCCTTCAACTCTACCTCGGCGCCTTTGCGCGCATACTTATAGGCACGCTTGCCGTCTACCTTTACTGCACTGTAGACCGGGGGGACCTGCATGATGTGTCCGGTGAAACGGGGAAGGACCTCGGCGATCATCTCCACAGTGATGTGCCCGTATGGATATGTGGCATCTATCTCCGTCTCCAGATCGAAACTCGGCGTAGTGGCTCCAAGGCGTATTGTCGCGATATATTCCTTGGTGCCGTTTTGAAGGCGCTCTATCTCCCTCGTAGCACGTCCGGTGCATATGATCAGCACACCAGTGGCGAGGGGATCGAGGGTTCCGGCATGACCGACTTTGAACTTCTTGACATTCAACCTCCTCTGTATAGCGCCACGCACGCGCTTGACTGCATCAAACGAAGTCCATCCAAGGGGCTTGTCGATTCCTATGATTTCTCCAGATATGAAATCCATCTTATTTCGATTTTACCAGAGAAGACAAAGTATCGCGACTACGGCACAATAGACTGCGAACCAAACAAGTTTACCCTTCTTCACGAGATTGAGCATCCACTTGCAAGCGGCGCATCCTACTACGAAGGCCGAGATGAATCCGATCAGAAGGCATGTAGTGGAGACGGGGGTTTGCCCTGTGGCTTCTCCTGCCATGATGTCCTTGACGCTGAGTAAAGCCTCGCCGAGAATGGGTATTATCACCATAAGAAATGAGAAGGAAGCCACTTTGTCGCGCTTGTCGCCGATGATGATACCGGTAGCGATGGTGGTGCCGCTGCGGGAGAGTCCCGGGAGGACAGCCACGGCCTGTGCCAC
>JAIDTS010000499.1 GCA_029060585.1 Muribaculaceae bacterium | reverse complement strand
AATTAAAAACAGTTTTCAACACCGAAAAAGTCCGGTTATACGTTAGCCGGACTTTTTCCATAACTTTACACATGATTTGTATATGAGATTAAAGGATTTAGTATTAGCGGGCGTGATGCTCCTCGCTGCTGCTGTCTTAGGATCCTGCGGAGAAGACAAGGCGCCAGTCGACGACTCCTGGAACACAGGCGGAATGACCGTGAAGGACGAGATACTTCTCTCCGGGACCACCTCGCAGCAACTTAACATCAAGGCCTCCGTCAAGCCGACTCTGACCTGCGATGCCGACTGGCTCAAGATAAGCGAGGTGAAGAGCCTGACTACCGGTATATATTCCGTCGACCTTACCGCCGAGCCTAACGTCACGGGCGAGACCCGCGTGGCTAAGATCACTGTCACCGCCGGGAAGGAGAACGCTACCGTCACTGTCTCACAGGTATCCGGAGATGTAGTCGAGATAAGGAGTATCGACCCAGAGGGTGATCTTGATCCCGACGGAGGCACGTTGAAGATCAAGTATGTGGCTACCGGGGTTCCGGCCGCCAACCTTCCCGAATGGATCAGGGAGGCAGACACCCGCAGCCTCGACGAAGGTGTGCTGACGCTATCATATTCCCCTAACAATTCGGGCAAGGAGCGTGAGGGCATCATTGTGCTGGCTGTAGGAAAGGATGCTATTGCAAACGTGACTGTGCGTCAGGGAGCCAGGAATGTGGCTGCATTGAGCGGCAAGAGCGCCGTCGAGATAGCCGCTGATATGTATGCCGGCATCAATATAGGCAATACTATGGAGTGTCCCGGAGGAGAAGGCGACTGGAGCATGCCCGTCAACGAGACTTATGTGGCTGCTCTTGCCAACATGGGATTCAATGCAGTCCGTATTCCTTGCGCTTGGGATGCACATGCGAAAGACGGTGTCATCGATGCCGCGTGGCTCGACAGGGTCGACGAGGTCGTAGGCTGGGTGATTGGCAACGGCATGTATGCCCTGCTGAACACTCACTGGGACAGCGGCTGGATCGAGGGCGATCCCTGCAAGAAGGGTTTTGACGAGGCCGTCAACGCCAAGTTCGGCTCCTACTGGACCCAGATAGCGACGAAACTCAACCATTACGACCAGCGGCTTCTTTTCTCTGCCATGAACGAGCCTCCCGTAGATGAGACAAGCAAGGCTACAAAAGAGAAGGGTATCGACGCCATCATGAAGTATGAGCAGACGATGCTTGACGCAGTGCGCGCCACAGGGGGCAACAACCTTGACCGTGTTCTCGTGATGTCGGTACCCAACACCAACATCGAGATAGCCGCGGAAGGCTATTTCCAGATGCCGAAGGATGTTGTGACGGACCGCCTTATGGTGGAAGCCCATTTCTATTCTCCCTACAATTTCAATATGATGACGGAGGATGCAAGCTGGGGGAAGGTAGCCTGGTACTGGGGCAAGGAAAACCATGTGGCGGGTTCCGACCGCAACAGTACCTGGGGCGAGGAAGACTATGTAAGGGATCAGATGCAGCTGATGAAGAAGCATTTCGTAGATAAAGGTTATCCTACGGTGCTCGGCGAATACTGTGTATGTGAAGATCGCTCCAACCTGCCGGGTGTGGATAAGGAAAAGCATCAAGCCAGCCAGTTGCATTGGAATCGTGTCGTGACCCGTGAGGCAAAGAATGCCGGTTGTGTGCCTTTCTTCTGGGAGACAGGTGGAGATATAAACAGGCGGGACGGCTCCATAAACCGTACGTATCAGCTTGACGGCCTTTTCTTAGGAGCCTCTGAGGGCAAATACCCGTTCTGAGTATGAAGTATAGAGTATAAAGTATATTGTAATGAATATGGAGGATTGAAAGTGTACTCAATCCTCCATATTTTATACTTATTTCTTTATCCGCAATCTTAATTCTTTATGTAAGATTCCTTATACTCAATACTCAATGCTCAATACTTCATACTCCTTCCTTGTCCTGATAGGTGGAGGGGAGGATTCCGAACTCCTCCTTGAAGTATTTGCTGAAGGCCTTCGGACTTCCGAAACCTGTCTTGTAGGCCACTTCCGAGACATTGAGCTGGCTTTCACGGAGCAGCTGGGCCGCACGCTTGAGGCGGATGATGCGTATGAATTCGATGGGCGTCTTGCCCGTGATCTGCTTTATCTTTTTGTAGAGCTTAACACGGCTCATGCCGAGATGGTCGCTGAGGTCTTCCACCGACAGCTGGTCGCTGTCAAGGTTGTCGGAGACATATTTCATCGCGTTTTCGATCAGTTTCTCGTCGAGCGGGGTGACCTTTATTATCTCCGCTTCCGGTTCGATGAGGGTGCGCGTGGCTCCCTTGGCCGTAAGCTGTATCAGACGCTTCATCCTCAGGCGCAGCACGTCGAGATTGAAAGGCTTCGTGATGTAGTCGTCTGCTCCCAACGTGAGCCCCTCGATCTTGATGCCGAGGTCGTGTTTCGCCGTCAGGATAATGAGGGGTATTCCGACGGTCTCCGGGTTTGACTTGAGGCGGCGGCATAGCTCTATTCCGTCCATTCCGGGCATCATGAGGTCGGTAATGATGATGGCAGGTTTCTGCTTCTCCACTTCTTTCAGGGCCTCGTGGCCGTCGCCGGCCGTAATTACGTTGAATTCCTTTTCGAGCTCGAACTTCAACATCTCCGTCAGGTCTGGATTGTCGTCTACCACAAGGGCGATAGGCAGTGCGCCTTCGGGTGTGGCGGCCGTAGCCTCGTCAGCGGTAGGCTTGGGTGTCTCTTCCGTGTCGGAGCTGCCTTCGGATTCCGCGGATGCTATCTCCTCGGTGGTCAGGGGAACCGTGTGCGTGATGGGAATCTCGATGATGAAGACGCTGCCGTATTCCACATTGTCTGTCACACGTACGGTTCCGTCGTGGAGTCTGACGTATTCCTTCACCATGCTGAGGCCGATGCCGCTTCCCATCTGCACCTGAGAGCCTTTCCTTTCGTTGCTCTGGTAGAACTGGTCGAATATCAGCTCCTTGTCCTCGTCGGGAATGCCCGGCCCCGAGTCGGCCACTTTTATGCGGAGCTTATCTCCTTCGTCGCCGATCTGCTCGAGCGCCACGTCCACGCGTCCGTAGGAGGGAGTGAACTTGAAGGCGTTGCCCAAGAGGTTCATGAAGATTTTCTCCAGTTTGTCTTCGTCGAAGGCCATCACGATCTTTTCGCGATCGGAATAGAACGAGAAGTTTACCTTCTTCCTCTCAGACATCGAAGTGAAAGAGTCGCATACTTTCCTGCTGAATGCCACTATATCACCCTCAACAGGATTGTAGTTGAGTCCGGCCACCTCATTTTTCCTGAAGTCGAGAAGCTGGTTGACGAGTGTCAGCAACCGCTTGGCGTTGTCTTTTAATAGTTTCAGTCTCTTCTTCTGCCTTGCGTCTTCAGTCTCTTTGATCATCTCGTCGAGAGGAGAGACGATGAGGGTCAGAGGCGTGCGTAGATCATGGCTGATATTGGTGAAGAACTGGAATTTCAGCTGGTTGATCTCATCCTGTTTTTTCCTTTCCTCCTCTTTCATCCTCTGCTCGAAGCGTTTTTTGTCTATTCTCTTGAAGATGATGTAGACACCCCAAGCTATCAGGGCGAGTATCACCGCGTAGATGATCATGGCCCATATTGATGTCCAGAACGAGGCCAGCACCGTGATCTTGAGCACGCCCGGTATCTCGCTCTCGTAGCCGTCGCTGTTGACTGCGGTGACGATCAGGCGGTAGTTGCCTGAAGGAAGGTTTGTATAAGTGACGCTGTGCCGCCCCTGCGGGAGTGTGTGCCATTCCTCGTCATAGCCTTCGAGCTTATAGTGGTAGATAGTCTTTTCCGGCAGCGCGTAGTTGTCTGTCGTGAAGTTTACGGTGAAGTCCTTTGTGCCGTGGGGGAGTGTGACCTCGCCGCCTGACTGAAGGGATGTCTGCATGATTGGCTTGCCGTCTATCTCTTCCCAGGGGCGGATGAGGTCGTTTCCTATGTAAAGCTCCGTGAAGATTACTCTTGGGTGGGTTGAGTTGTATTTCATCTCAGCCGGAGTGAACCGGTTTGCTCCGTAGAGTCCGCCTACAAGGATCTCGCCTGAAGGGGTCTTGGCGAATGAACGCTGGTTGAATTCGCTGTCCATCAGGCCGTCTGATGTGTCGTAGTGTCTTTGTGTCAGCTCGAGTTCTCCTGTCTTGTCACTATAGTTGACGGTGATGTTGGTAAGGGTCCGTCCTTCCGATATCCAGAGTGATCCTCCGTTGTCTTCGATCAGGCCGGTGATGCTGTTGTTCTTGTCCTTGAATGTCTTGATGTCGGAGATCCGTCCGTGGTCTCTGTCGATGACCTTGAGTCCGTCGGTGGTGGCGACCCAGAGGAGACCCCTGGAATCCTCTATGAGTTGCGCCACTTTCCATGAGTCGGTCTGGAAGTCTTTGTCGAGATCCTCGATGTCATGAATCAGACCGTCGGCCGGCTCGTAGTAGGCGATGCCCATGGAATGTCCGAAATAGATGCGCCCGTCTTTGGAGCGTATGCCGGTGTTGAGGAAGTCCGACTTCAGCTCGCTGTTTGCTGTCGTGTATTGCCTTACCTCTCCGTTCGAAGGATCGAAATGGAATATTCCGGAGCCCAGTGTCGCTATCCAGAGCCCCCCCTTGCCGTCGGATGTCAGCGACCATGCGAAGCTGTTGTCGAGGGGTGTGCCTGTCGTGACTTTCTCGAATACTCCGTTTCTGACGCGTCTTACCCCGTGGGTGAAAGCTCCTACGTATAGTACTGCGTCCGGTGTGGTGACAAGGCTGGTGATTGCCGATGGCGTGCCTTCCTCGGCTGGGTCGCGCACGGGATGCTTCTCTCCCGTCGCGGTGTCCCAGCTCCAGAGTCCCTGGCTGTCGGTCCCGACCCAGATACGGCTTCCTTCGGCGGGGAGCATGCAGTTTACGTCGGGGAGTTCCTCGAGGTTGAATTTGTGCACGCACTCGTTGTTGCTCAGGAGTCCTTTCTTCTGCGTTCCCAGCCACACTGTCCCTCCGTTGTCTTCGAGAAAGTAGGTGACGGTGTTCTTGTGGGTGATTTCCCCTTCGGTGTCGACGGTCATGAACTGCAGCCCGTTGCCCCTGTGCTCTATCGTCTCGAGGCCGTGGTTGTCACGGGCGAGCCATATAGTTCCTTTCTTGTCCTGATATATGCGCTTGATAGTGCCGTGCTTCTCCTTTTCTGGCACCATGTCTGTGATCCATTTCCCCTCGTTGCCGTCGTAGATCTCGATTGCGGTCGGAGAGTAGATCCAGTAGCGGTTGTTGGTGTCTACGTAAAGCTGGAGGCTTTCTATGCCGTTGGCGTTGAGTGAATGCGCCGGGCTGACTTGTTCGATCACCTTCAGTGTGCTCGGGTCGATCCATGTCAGCATACCGCTCTGGTCTACCGTCACCGCGCTTCCGTATTTGTTGAAGATCATGGAGCAGATATGGTAGTCGCTGCTGGGCTTGAACGCAGACTTTACGGCCTCTTCCGTGCCGTAGGGTATCTTGTATATTCCGTCCCCTTGCACAGAAAGCCAAATCGATCCGTCCTTGTCGGCTATGATGTCGTTGATTACGCCTTCCTTCAGCCCTAATTTCTTCAGTATATCCGATAGGTCGCCGTCTTCGCGCAGGGTCTTGGGGTCGTAGATGCCGTAGTTGCTCTGGGTCCTGATCCAGAGGCGTCCCTTGGAGTCCTCGCATATCTTGGCTATATGGTCGTTGAGGAAGGTCGCGGAGTCAGGATGCTGCGATGGCGCGGGTTTTATCGTATATCCGTCGTAGACGTTGAGCCCGGAGCCGGTCCCGACCCAGATCAGTCCGTTGCTGTGCTGGTGCATGGTCGTGATCTGGTGGTTGTAGTCGCCGGGAATGGGTGTGAAATAGCGTGACTGCCCTGTTCCTGTAGCCGTGAGTGCGCAGAGTGCCGTCGCTATCCCGAATATTATGTCTCTTGGTTTCATGTATGGGATTGTCCGATTTAAATTGCAAAATAAACTAAACTTCCTCACATATGCAACTTTTTTTTAATATGCATGTTTTTAATTAATTTGTATAATTTGTTGCGTATGAGTACATTGTGTGTTTCTGTGTTAACATTTAGGGTAAGATTTGTTAACATTTCTGCTATCTGTCCGCTTTTCATGGCCGATTGATATAGGCGGTCAACATGTTGTTGTTTTTATCCTTATGCCATGATAATGTTTAAATTGTATCATAATTTGATAAAATGGTATTAGTCGGACATGATTAATAACGCTAATTTTGTGTTTGCATTTATTAACATAAGTCTTGAGCCTTCAGTCTTCAGTCTTAAGTCTTGAGAAGTTTGATGCGGGATGCCATAATTCAGTTGAAAAACTCATTAATGTAATAACCATAATAGACATCTATGAACCTAAAAAAGAGAAACGCAGTACTCTTGACAGGCGCAGTCCTATCTGCGCTTGCATGTAGTGTGCCTCAGGCTTATGCGTCGGCAGCTCCGCAGTCGGCCAACGCCCAGGCTGAGAGCAAGATTAGGGGTACAGTCACGGATCCTAACGGAGAACCGCTGATTGGTGCTACAGTGATGGTGAAGGGTACCTCCAAAGGTACAGCCACCGATTTCGACGGCAACTACGCCCTTGACGCCCGTCCCGGCGATGTGCTCGTGGTGAGCTACGTCGGCTACATCACTTCCGAGGTGAAGGTGGGCAGCGATCCCGTCGTCAACATCGAGCTTCAGGAAAACAATAACAACCTCGATGAACTCGTGGTTGTGGGTTATGGTACGCAGAAGAAGAAACTCGTGACGGGTGCCACCTTCCAGGTATCCGGTGAGCAGATCGCTTCCATGAACACCTCCAACGCCCTGACCGCCATGCAGTCAACCGCTCCCGGTGTTCAGATCACCCAGTCTTCTACCCAGCCGGGCAAGGGCTTTAAGGTGAACATCCGCGGTATGGGTACCATCGGTGAGTCTTCACCGCTCCTCGTTATCGACGGTATCGTTTCCGGTACAGCCAATGACGGTCTGAACGGTCTTAACCCTAACGACATCGAGAGCATCGACGTGCTGAAGGACGCCGCTTCCGCAGCTATTTACGGTGCCCGTGCAGCCAACGGTGTAATCCTCGTCACTACAAAGCAGGGTAAGGAGGGTAAGATCTCCGTCACTTACGATGGCTTCGTAGGATGGTCAAATCCCTATCGTCAGCCGGGCTCGCTTGACGCTCAGCAGTATATGCAGGTAGTCAATGAGACATATTTCAATACCTACGGTTA
>JAIDTS010000498.1 GCA_029060585.1 Muribaculaceae bacterium | reverse complement strand
CCGGCAATACCGAGAATGGAGATGGAGCAGTTTTTCCAGCATGTGATCAATGAAGAGGAAGGCTCCGGACCGACGGAAAAGATCATGGCCGCTATGGAGAATCCCTACTATAACGCCTTGCAGGCCAAATACGCATATTGCGTCACCTGCCACAAGGCGCAGGGCGGACAGTGGCGCCACGTCTATATAGATATGGGTGGCATTCCAGCGGAAGCCATGGGCACGGACTTCTACAGATGGCTTTATACGGCACTGACACGAGCTACGGAGAAGGTCTTTCTTCTGGGAGTGCGGGAATCCTAATGCACAATTCAAAATTCATAATGCATAATTATGATGCGGGATAACAGACGCGTGAGAACGTGCCCATCCGACAGCAGGCCTATAGAGTCATGATAAATCAAGATAAATCAAAAAAAATAAATATAATGGGGGATAATTATGCATTATGAATTATGCATTATGAATTATTTTTAGTAATTTTGCAGTCTGAAAGCGCATTAAGCGCATGCAGGCAGATTTAGGTAAATAATTTTAAGGACAAAAAACTTAAGAAAAATCACATGAAAGCATATGTATTCCCGGGACAGGGCGCCCAGTTCGTAGGAATGGGCAAGGACCTCTACGAAAGCAACGCGGAAATCCGCGACATGTTTGAGAAAGCCAACGAGATACTTGGCTTCCGTATCACTGACCTGATGTTTGAAGGCACAGAAGAGGATCTTCGCCAGACAAAGGTAACCCAGCCGGCCATTTTCCTGCATAGTGTGGCTCTCGCCAAAAGCCTCGGAGACGAATTCCAACCCGACATGGTGGCAGGGCACAGTCTGGGAGAGTTCTCTGCACTTGTGGCATCGGGAGCCCTCAGCTTCGAGGAAGGCCTGAAGCTGGTCAGCAAGCGTGCGCATGCGATGCAGAAGGCATGCGAGAAACAGCCGTCGACTATGGCAGCAGTTCTTGCACTTCCCGATGCTAAGATTGAGGAAATATGCGACGGCATAGAAGAAGTAGTGGTTCCGGCTAACTACAACTGCCCGGGACAGGTAGTAATCTCCGGCTCGATCGAAGGCATCGACAAGGCATGCGAACAGCTCCTTGCAGCCGGCGCTAAGCGAGCACTTAAGCTCAAAGTGGGCGGAGCATTCCACTCCCCTCTCATGCAGCCCGCGCAGGAAGAACTGACAGAGGCGATCGAGGCGGCAAAGTTCGAGACTCCGAAATGTCCGGTCTATCAGAACGTAGACGGAAAACCCCACACAGATCCCGAAGAGATCAAGGCCAACCTCATCAAGCAGCTTACCGGTGCCGTACGTTGGACTCAGGACGTAGAGGCTATGATAGCAGATGGAGCTGATGAATTCATCGAGCTCGGTCCGGGCAACGTGCTTCAGGGTCTCGTAAAGAAAATCAACAAGACTGTCGCCACGAGCGGACGCCAGTAATCAGGTTTAGAAGGTTTAGGAGGTTTAAAGAGTTTAGAAAAGCTTCCCCAAAATCCCCTAAACTTCATAAACTTCATAAACCTCTTAAACTTAGACAAAAATGAATGTAGCGATTGTAGGAGCAAGCGGCGCGGTGGGACATGAGTTCCTCCGCGTGCTTGACGAACAGAATTTTCCGGTAGATAACCTTCGTCTCTTCGGTTCAAAAAGAAGCGCTGGCAGCGAGATGGAGTTCCGCGGGAAGAAATATGTGATAGAAGAACTTTCTCATGACTCCGACTTCTCCGGTGTCGATATCGCATTCACTTCGGCTGGAGCAGGGACTTCGAAGGAGTATGAGAAAGTGATCACCAAACACGGCACGCTTATGATCGACAATTCGTCGGCTTTCCGCATGGATAAGGATGTGCCGCTTGTAGTGCCTGAGGTTAACGGAGCTGACGCTCTCGACCGGCCACGCAATGTGATAGGCAATCCCAACTGCACGACAATACAGATGGTAGTGGCATTGAAACCTATCGACGACCTTTCAAAGATCAAGAAGGTGCATGTGGCCACTTATCAGGCTGCGAGCGGTGCGGGAGCATCAGCAATGGCAGAGCTCGAAAACCAATATAAGGAACTTGCAGACGGCAAGAAGCCGACCGTAGAGAAGTTTGCACATCAGCTGGCCTTCAATCTTATTCCCCATGTAGACGTCTTCCTTGACAACGACTATACGAAGGAGGAGATGAAGATGTATAATGAGACCCGCAAGATCATGCACAGCGATGATATCGCAGTGAGTGCGACCTGCGTTCGCGTTCCAGTGCTCCGTGCGCACAGCGAGGCAATATGGGTCGAGACAGAGAATCCGCTTGAAATTTCAGAGGTAAGGGAGGCGTTTGAGAATGCCGAGGGACTCGTGGTAGTGGATAATCCCGCCAACAAGGAGTATCCGATGCCTCTCTTCGTAGCCGACCATGACCCTGTTTATGTAGGGAGACTAAGAAAAGACCTTGCGAATCCGAACGGGCTGACATTCTGGGTTGTAGGCGATCAGATCAAGAAGGGAGCAGCTCTCAATGCAGTGCAGATTGCTCAATGGCTTCTTAAAAATGACCCTCAATTTAATGATAAATAATTAATTATTAATGATTAATTAATTTTAGTCGTTTCATTCAAGAGTCAATCCACATTTAATGATTTTAACAAATCAGATATGGATTTTTAAAATATATTAAATTACACATCAACGGCAGCCGACGATGAACATTCGCACGGCTGCCGTTGTTTTAATAGTGTAAGTAAGAAATTAGTTTCATGATGTTAGGTTAGTAAAATGTATTATGGAAAACATTCAGCGGCATCCATTTGTGAAAATGGATGCCGCTATTTTTGTGAATACTAAGCAGGCTCGACCTCCATAAGTTGGATGTCGAGCCTATCTCATTAATTTGGCCTGACCTAATTATTTCAGGGCGGCAATGGAGGCGCGGATGGCGGCTATCTTCTCGGTGGCGTCAGACTGCTTCTTGCGCTCGAGGGCGATAACCTGCTCGGGGGCGTTGGCAACGAAGCGCTCGTTGGAGAGTTTCTTTTCTACGCCAGCGAGGAATCCTTCATAGCGTTTGAGTTCCTTCTCCAGCTTAGCGAGCTCTTCCTCTACATTAATCTTGTCGTCGAGAGGCACGCTGTATTCCACCGGACCTACGAGGAAGGCGACTGAAGTGGCGCCTTTCTCCTCAATCGGAGTGATGTCCTTAACATTGCCCATCTTCAGGAGCACGGAATCGAGCGATGCGTCGTGCTGTCCTTTAACCTCGACTGAAATCTCTTCCTTGTTGGCGATCTGACGCTGCTTGCGTATTGCACGCAGACCGGTGATGATTTCCTTGAGAGTCTCAAAACG
>JAIDTS010000497.1 GCA_029060585.1 Muribaculaceae bacterium | reverse complement strand
CACCCCGGGCGGCTGTTCGTGGCCGCTATTGCTGCAGGTGCGTTTATTGCCATAGGTGGCATTCTGTCGCTTATGGTAGGGTTCGGATTTCCCGGTATCACAGCAGCAAACCCTTCGATGTGCAAGCTTCTTGCCGGCTTGATGTTCCCGATCGGCCTCATTCTTGTTGTAGTGCTTGGGGCGGAGCTTTTCACAGGCAACAATGCCATGCTTATTCCTGCATATATGGAGCGCCATTATGGTTTCGGATCGGTGCTTGCCAACTGGACCATTGTCTATCTCGGTAATTTCGTCGGTGCCCTCGGCTTTACCTATCTGTTTGTTTACCTCGCGGGGTTGACTGCCAATGATCCCTGGCATTCGGCGATAATCGGCATTGGTGTCGCCAAGACCTCGATGCCCTGGGGTGTGGTGCTTCTGAAAGGAATCGGAGCAAACTGGTTTGTCTGTCTTGGGGTGTGGCTTGCGCTCTCAGGCCATGGACTGCTTGAAAAAGCGTTCGGGTGCTGGTTGCCGGTAATGGCTTTCGTTGCGTTGGGTTATGAGCATTGCATAGCCAATATGTTCTATCTTCCACTCGCCATGCTGGAGGGCGCTCCGATTGGGATTGTGGAATGTCTATGGCGTAATCTTCTCCCTGCTACGATAGGAAATATCATCGGGGGGGCCGTCTTCGTAGGGTGTCTGCACTGGTATCTACACCGTCCCCGCAATTAAGGCCCCATTTTTTAGACGGGGCCTTAGTGGAAAGTGGTGTAAATCGTTTAGATGGAAAGAATCCGGCGCATCGAATCGATCAGTCGGGGATTCGACGCGAGAATAGAGTGGTTGCGGTCTGAGCGTATGGATTCTACGATGGCTCCCGCTTCTGTCGCTATAAGTTGTCCGGCAGCTACGTCCCATCTGTTGAGATTCAGTTCCCAATAGGCATCAAAGAATCCTGCAGCAGTATAGCACAGGTCGATGGCGGCAGAGCCCATGCGTCTGACGCCTCTCACTTGAAATGCCATCCGGCTTATCTCGGCGAGATTGTTGTCGGGATTGTCGTTTCTGTCATATGGCATTCCTGTAGCCACTACGGCCTTTGACATCTCAGCCTTGTCCGAGCAGTGGATAGGACTTCCGTTGAGCCACGCTCCGGTCCCCTTCGCGGCATAGAAGCATTCATTGAGATAGGGTGCATACACGACGCCGACGATTGTCTCCTTATTGTGTTCCAATGCGATTGAAACGCAAAACGGCGGAAGCCCCATAGCGAAATTGGTGGTGCCGTCGAGTGGATCGATCACCCATCGCCATTCCCTGTCCTCATGGTCTCGTCCGGATTCCTCGGATATTATCCCGTGATCGGGGAAATGCTCGTGGATGTAGCCGAGTATGGCGGCTTCAGATTCCTTATCGGCTATAGTGACCACATCGCTGTCGTTGAGTTTCGTGGATTGCTGGAGGTCACGGGTGCGGAAATAGCTCATCTGGATGTCACCGGCCTTTTCTGCCATTGCGAAAGCCGCTTCCATATATGGCTTGAGTTCCTGATGAATATCTGCGACAAATTTATTTAATTCCATAACGAGAAGTTTAATATGTCATAAGATTACTTCGCCAAAGTTAATAAAAAAAATATAGATTGCAAAATATGAAAATCACAATACCTTCATCACCTGTCTTCAATGAGATGGGCTTAGGCATCACAAATTATACAACCGATGCATATGGATATCAATTTTTTTTAGTAAATTTGTGGCTGATATTCTTTAACGACTAATAGGAAAAATGTAAATATGGGAAAACGTATTATTTCTATCTTATGCGTGCTGGCGTCCATAGCCTGCAATGGATTGGCTGCTAAGGTAAATACTGAGAAGCAAATAACTGTTGGTGGCAAGGAAAGGAAGTACATCCTTTATGTTCCAGACAATGTAAAGGAGAATGCTCCGCTCGTGGTAAGCCTGCACGGCGCGTCCGGACATGACACGGACAGAAGTCCTTTTCGGACATCGGTGGCTGATTCCGAAGGATGTATCGTAGTGTATCCTCAGGGCAACGACCAGTTCTTTCCTGTCTTCGGGGGATACATCCCGGGTTGGAACGCTTCCGGAGAGATAAACGAGGATACTAAATTATTCAAGGCAATAATCGAAGCCGTTGACAAGGAATACGATATAGATCTTGACCGGGTATATTGCTGCGGCTTTTCCAACGGCGGCATGATGACATATGCCAACACGAGTGCAGCAGCCGACATCTTCGCCTCCTTCGCATCAATCAGCGGCTTCCCGCTCAATGAGTTTCATCAGCATACGGCAGGGGAGCGCCCTGTCCCGTTCCTTCATATCCACGGCAAACAGGATGACTTCGTGAAGTATTCCTGCATGCCCGTGATACGCGACAATATGGTGGCGCGCAACGGTTGCGATCCGGTCCCGGAAGTAACTGTAATCGATGGCAGATACACAAAAAGCATATATGAAGCCGGCGACGGCGGATTCCCTTACGTCTATTACGAAATCGACGGAATGGGCCACAATGACTTTACTGACAAGACGGAAGAGGGAAACTCCGCGCAGACCATGTGGAACTTCATGAGCCGATACCGATTGAATGATCCATGCGACAGAACTCTTAAATGGAGACTCAATATAGATTCTGAAGGTTTCGACCCCCGTCTGCACAACTGGAAAATATCAAACGGTGGCAAGACCTTCCGCTATGGAATTGCCAAGAAGGAAAACAATGCCGACAACAACGTATATCCCTCCCTGCAGTTTAATGCCGGCAATTATAGACTGATGTTTGAATCAAAAGGAACAGAAGGCAATAAGATTCAGATACGGTTGAAAGACTTGAATGACAACAGTGTGCTCCTAAATATGCTTGGTGAGGTTGGGAAGCCGGTTGTCATGCCGTTTTCGGTAGACAAGTATAGTGAGTATAAGATCACTATCGTGAAGGATAATGCAGAGGATAAGTTTACAGCGTTTGCCATTCATTCATCTGAAAACCCGGCTGAAGCTCTGAACAGTGAGATTACAGACGCTGATCCAGACGCCAATGTGGAGGAAGAAGGAGGCGCTTTAATTGAGATTCCGCAAGATCAAGGACGGCAGTATGATGATTTCACTCGGGCTAAGATGGAGGAGGAGCCTGAATACACTACATATACGGCTACCGGTGACCTTCAGATCGCCATGAAGATGATGGATATAGACGTGAAGGACTGCGATTATGTGCTGATAAAGTTTGCCGAACCTGTCGAGGGAGGCTGGCGCGCTGCGTTCTGGTCCGGTACGGAGACGGTGGAGGTCCCGGCGGCTTGTTCAGAATTCAGGTTTGAGCTGGAGCCATCGATGGTTCAGACCGGAATTCTTCCTCAGATATGCCTGATGACACTGTGGGGTGCGCCTAATCCGCTTGTTGCGAAGGTATCCGGAGTCTATAAGCATTCCACTATCGAGATTCCAGGCAAAACAGATGAAATAAAGACTCTTGATCCGCAAGGCATTACAGCCTGCTATTCCTTGTCAGGCCAGACGATGACAACCATGACTAAGGGTATCAATATCATAAGGCATTCAGACGGCACGACAAAGAAAGTCCTCGTCAAATCCCCCTCCGGCCTCTGACAAATAATACAAAGAGAATAATGCCCATAATTGAGAGGATATCTCAATTATGGGTATGGAAATTCTTTTAAGGCCGTGTTATGAATAAATCTACTGGAATGTGATTTTAGAGCCCTCATCCTTATTCTCGACCAAAGAGTCGTATTTCGTATCACTCACCAAGACTGTACTATAACCTTTGGCGAAGATCTCAAGTTTATTCACGTGGCTTATACCTGAACTTTCGGGGCTATAAATATCGACAATCGAAAGATTATTTGCCAGTATGCTCATCAGCGGAGTGTCGACAGTAGAGAATTGGGCTACCGCGCTATTAGCGTATACCGTAATTTTGGGAGCTGAGATGCGGTCGCTAATTACGATATTGGCTTGGTCCGAGGCAAAGACCCCAATAGGAGACTCGAGTGTCTGATTGCCGGATGTCATCAACATACATTTTGCATCCGCCTCTATTCTCGTCAGAGCCGGTCCGGTTATGTTGATCTGCAGATCATTGACTCTCGGTGGATTCATATAATCGGGTAGATTAAAGTCCAGAAACAGAGTGTTGTTCTCGGCTCTTACATTTACACAGTCAACATATACCTCCAGACCTATTGGCTTTACAGAAGGGGTGATAGTGTCATTTACAGTATAGGTGACATAGACTGGAACCGAACAACGAAGTTCGTGGAATGCTTCTTTGTCGAAACAGAATTCTGACTGTTTAAGGGGTGTATATTCATCCTGGGCCTGCACGGCCATAGCGCAGGTGATGGCTAAAAATGATAGTATCTTTTTCATAATGATCTTCATTTAAATAAACCTTTTACTTGAGGTGCGTCTTGAGATTGCTTGATAATTCCTCCGCGATTGGTATGACTGGCAAGTGACTTCGGCTTAACATAATAGCCGATCTGGCTCAAATCGGTTGCATTAAAATCTGCCTTATCAACGATAATATTGGTGGTAAAGGCAGTTGAACCACCGGTGGCGTTGATATTCAGCGTTTTGATGAGACTTCCTCCCCCGATATATCCTTGTGAGTTTTCACCAAGAGTCAACTTCATTTCATCGGCCTGAACGCCGTTGATGATGAATGTCGAGCCTGATGACACTGTAGCGGTGACAGTGGATGTATTTATAGGATTGTTGAAGAGCAGGTGGGACTTGCCTTTTACATTGAGACTAAGCGACTCAGGGGTGGAATAAAAACCCTGCACGGCGATGTCGCTGCCGTTTGAAAGAGTCAAATAGGTAAGTTTCGGACCGGTAATAGACACCTGAAGATCATTCTCCGTCGGCATTTTGAGCCATGAAGGGAGCTGCAATGAAATATTCAGCGTATTATCTGCTCCCTTAGATATCATTACACGAGACACATAGACCTCAAGACCGGTGATCCTGATAAAACGATTGTTGGGAAATTCCTCGTCAACGTTATATGTGCCACAAAGCCCGTCAATGCTTATCTTGCCATTGATCATACCGTTGAGTCTCAGTGTCTTGGCAACATGTTCCTTATCGGCAGCCATAGCGGGGAAGCCGGTGGCGGCCATTGCTGTAAACAGCAACAAAATTAATGGTTTCATAATAGATCGAGATATTGTTGTTGTTCAGACGCCGAGGCCTCAGACGACTGAATTTTCTTACGTATACGGTGTTTCTGCGCATAGACTGCAGCCGGAGTCTGAGAGGTGAGGAGACATATGACCCTCGCTGACAGTCCGGCTGCGCTGTAAAGCAATAGTATCCTCTCCGCATGGCTGAGAGTAGGCACGTCTTTCTCCAGGCGCGTGATGATATTGTCAAAACATTCGTTGACTGTTCGTGCAATTTCCTCAATGACTTCTGTTGATCGGAATCGTTCGATCTCATCAGAGAGGGTTGACGAGATTCTTTTAATTGCTCCTTTATCACTTACCGATGCGTCTATCATAAGATTGCCCATCAACTCAATCGAGCGGTTTCGTTCACTGAACAGATCAGACATTGCTCTGCGACGTTCTATGGAGAGCATCAGCAGATCGTTCTGCTTCTGCAGCAGACGCCGGCGCTCGGAAGAGTGACGATAAAGCAGCCACCATGTCACCATACCTGCGGCAAGGAGTAATAGGACGACACAAAGCGACAGCACTACAATACGATTGCGGTCGTGTATCTGTCGTTCAGTTCGCGCTGAGTGTTCGATCTCATAGAGCCTTGAATATATTTCTTGAGATGACGCCTCTGCCAAACGCGATTCAAGTACTGATGCAAGTTTACGGACAGTCACCATCGCCATCTGCGCATTGCCTGTCAAGTCATAGTATTTCACCATAGCTTCGAGATCCTCCGGGTCACTGAGTTGAGATGGATCTATGCCTTCAATGATTGCAGAGGCTCTGTCATGCATTCCGTCGGAATAGTATATCTCTGCAAGCATTGCCATCTGCGAAATATCCATCCAAAGATTGTTTGAATAAAGATGCACAAGTGCTTCACGTGCCAAGTCTGTCTGGCCGGTCTTCATGGCAGGGAGGGGCAACATATGGATACGGAACTCATCGGTCGAGTCCATGCGTTCGAGCTGTTTCATGGCAAGGTCGTGTTGTCCTGCATTGATAGCGGAAATTACGAGTTCCTGACGCACCAGACTGTCATTCGGCGCCAACTCCGCAGCTTGCTGCGCATACGACAGTTCCGCCTGATGGTTACCGGCACTACGATGACATCTGGCTATGATGTCATACAGACGTGCGAACACAATGGAATCTGTTTGTGGAAAGTCGAGGGCTGACGCTGCAATATTCATAGCCGATGCATAATCTGACTCAGAGAACGCCTCCTCGGCCTGGGTCAGTTCCGTTGACGCCGATTCAGATCGGTGATCTGAACATGCTGCCAGAAGAGCTGTCAGAATTATAAGTATGTATGTGCAGGGCTTTTTCATCGCGTGTTCTTTTGGGTCTGTTGTAGTAAAAAACGTACCGCAAAATTAAGACAAAAAAGATTAATATGCAACATTCGCGATGCCCAAAAATCTAACATCCCATTCTATGACTCTCAGTCTTTCAATATTTTAGAATGCATTAGATTTTACAAAATCTAACGTCCTAACTCAACTGCTGACGAGAAAGATGTTTGTATACAATTTCTGATATCTCAGCGACAATTTCTTCGGTCTGTGGCATGTCATAGCCTGAGTTTTCAATGAAGACTGCAATGGAATAGCTCCGTCCATTAGGAAGATGCACATATCCGACATCATTGATTCCCATCAGCCTCCCGTCGGGTAAAGTGAAGCCGGTTCCAGTCTTATGGCCGATCAATACTGTCAAGCAGGCGTCCATAGTCGTTCCAATCGCCTATCATCTCTCCGCGCTCGCTTGCTTCAATCAGTTTTTTTAATCTTGATTCGAACAGTTCCTTGCCGGCCCTGACCCTTTGAATGTTGTCGATGCGAACCCGTCGGTATAGATCCGGAAATGCCATGAAGTTATGATATGCCAGTGGATTGACTGCGAAGCGTTGTAAGATGTCGGCGTCTATTATAAATTCTGCTGTCAGATCCGGACATACCTCCAGTCCCTTGTCCGTCATCATTCCAAGTTTTTCAAGTCGGCGGCAACGTTCCTTGTTCAGCTCTGTCCATACGCTTCTTTTCTGACGCTTGCTGAATCGTTGGTAGGAAA
>JAIDTS010000496.1 GCA_029060585.1 Muribaculaceae bacterium | reverse complement strand
CAGAGACCGTTGGATTTTGTTTCCGAGTGCAAAGATAGTCGGTTTGACTGCCTAAATTGAACAGTGTGTTGTTAAATGATGTTAAGAGTGTTAAAAAAATTTGTATATTATTGATATATAGAAGAATTAATTTTGATATTTTCGTTTGTGGATCACGCAAAGAGCGCAGAGGGGCGAAGAACGCAAAGGAGATTTGCTGACATCTGAGGTTTTGGATTATAAAGGAGGGGGTTCAACGCTGATCGGCTGCGGGCTTTCGCCCTGCCGGGGTCGCGGATGGGGCGGATGGAACGCGGATTTTTTTATTTTCAGGCTTCTTGAGCATCATGTCGAGGACCTGGCCGACGCTGATTCGTGGGTGAGCCTGGCTACGCCGGCTTTCGCGAATAATATATACCAGCGAGTTGATGGAAGTTCAATGGTAGGGTGCAGAGGGCTGAGAACGCTGGAGGCTTTAATTGCTGGCATTTGGAGCAGAGGGCGCTGAGGCTCGTTCTCAGCCCCTCAGCGCCCACTGCGTGTCCACAATAAATATGTTCTACAGCATATTTTCCAATTTTTTATCCCAAATACTTGCATTCTCACCCGAAATGTGTTAACTTGCAGCCACAAACAATAATATACATCAATAATCTCCTCGCATCATGAAAAAGATTTCCAGGATATTTCTTCTCTCCGCAATGGCCTCAATAGCCGCGTTTTCGACAGTCGCGCAGTCCGACGCCTACCATATCCCGCGCGACGGCGACCGACTTCACCCCGGCCTTGCCGAATCCCGCTCGGTCATCCTCTCGGTCAACGACTCCGCGAGAATCCTCCTTCTCGATCCGTCGGCGGTATCCTTCGACGGCGACAGCGACGCATGGACCTACATCGACACCGACACCATATCATACGTGCAGTTCGCCACCAAGCACCGCTTCAAGCTGAGCGGGGACACCCTCTCCTATATAGGATATGAGAACAGGGCGACCGACTTCCGTCTTGACCGTCCGTCCACAGTCGCTGTCTTCCCGCTGAAAGACGGCGACATAGTCAGCGACATATGGACAGGGCATATGCTCAGGCACGGGGCCATGATGCTGCGGCACGTGAAGGGTGAGTCGACAGGCAGGGTGGAGAGCGGATGGACGCTCACAGACGGCACGGACACCATCCGCAACGTCACAAGGCTCAGGTGGACCCTCGACATGGCCTACGCAGACCCCGACAGCGTCACGGCGGCGATGCCCGACAGCGTGGCCTCCGAGATTATCTCGGAGCTTCAGGTCGACGTCAAGGCCATCTTGTCAGAGAGGCTTCTGACGGAGCGCTCGATGTGGTTCAGCGAGGACGCACGCTATCCCATCCTAACCGACAGCCGGGTCTCGCGCGTCATCCTCGGCGAGGGAGGCGCTCCGGCAGATACCGTCCCCCTCTCGACGCTCGCCATCCATTATCCCGCCTCGTTCCAGCATTCCGACACCGGAGAGGAATTCACAGCCATGAAGCCTAAGGGTGGGGACCACGGAAACAATTACGGAGAATACGGATACGACGCCCAAGACTCTGGATCATCCCTCCAGATCGGCGAACCGGAAGCAGGAGCAGGCAGCGTAAGCATCACACTATGTTCAACGACAGGTCCGACATCGGCCACCCTCACACTGTTCACCGACTCAGGCATAAGGCTCGCGGAACCGGTCATGGTGACCGTCGGTACAGTCCCGCAGACCTGCACCGTGGACTTCCCCGCAGGCTGGACCGGAGTGCTCCTCATCAGGGTGGAATCGGGAGAGGAATCATACACGAGGAAAACCATAATCTAAGGAAAGGAGGACCGCATGAAAAACTGCTTATACTGCTTATTCGCCATAATTATCGCAATACATGCTTCATTGACAGCAAGAGCAACAGATATCCAGTCGGTTGACTCCATTCCGGAGATTTCCATGGATTCGGTCGGCATATTCTCGCTTAAGGCCGTTTCAGGCAACCTAAACATGAACGCACGTCCGGAGCAGCTATATAAATCCCCGGAGGCTTTCGCGTTTCAGGAATACGGCAAATACGGTGCTGGAGGTGCCAACGGAAGTGTCGACATCTCGATACCCATTCATACAGTAACCTGTAGGGACCTACAGATTCCCATATCCCTGCACTACGGCGGGAGAGGCATAAAGGTTGCGGAAGAAGCCTCCTGGGTCGGACTGGGATGGGATCTGTCTGTTGGCGGATGCATCAACTACATACCGGCGGGCCAATACGACTATCTTGTAAGGAACGCCCAGTGGAGCGACTATCTAAAGGTCCTCAATCTTGAGCAGGCGAACGTGTTTCAGAAACAGGCTGACTACACTGACTATAAAGTCATGGCGGACCTCATAGACGGACTGGGGGAACGCGACTTCTACAGTGTCAATATACTTGGAAGAGACTTCATGTTTTTCATCAATCCCTATGACGGCCTCATCACGGTGATCGGAGCGGATGATTCCGACTGGCAGATCAGCCGTTCGGGAGCCGACGGCTGGATGATAAAGGATTCCATGGGTTTCGTATATGACTTCCAGACTCTTGAATACAGCGACACCGACAGCGCGGGAACCCAGAGGTCCGCCTGGTACCTCTCCTCCGTGCAGACTCCGGAAGGCATCACTGCCTCATTCAGCTACGAACAGACCTACGTGAAGTGTCTTCCGCACGCATATCAGTGGTATGATGCCCAGCGTGGCGATTTCAGCTACGTAAATGCCAGCGGCACCTCCTTCACATATGATGTGCCCAGATTCGGGTCCGGCACCTCGTATGGGAATACCGAGACAATGAAGCCCTGGTTAAAAACCATAACCACGGAGAACCAGAAGGTCACATTCGAGACAAGCGGCAGGACGGACTACAGGAATGCCCGGAAACTTGACTGGATCAAGGTCTCTGACCTTGACGACAAAATAACATATCTATATCATTTCAACTACGGAACCTTCAGCAACTCCAAGGTTGGCGGAAGCTGCCCGAACATAAGCAAACATCTGGAAAACGAAAAGAGGACTGGAGAAAGGCTGAAGCTTACAAGCCTCAGCCAGATGTCAATCGACAGAACCGACTCGCTAACCCATATGTTCTCCTACAATGAGAAATACGCGCTGCCTCTGAAGACCTCAGCCGCCATCGACTTCTGGGGATACTTCAACGGGCAGGAGAACATGAACGTCAACGCGAGCATAACCGACGACAGGTCGATAATCCCTTCGATCCAGGACTGCACCATCGGCTACACTCTGCCGGTCTCGTTGAGCCAGAGTGCGCTTTCAGTCCCCGGAGCGTGCAGATTCTCAGATCCTGAATACATCGTCTCAGGCACACTGTCGAGCATAACATATCCGACAGGAGGTAAAAGCGTCTTCACGTTCGAGCCGCACAGGTTCCGTTCATCTCCGGTCTATCCTTTACGCAACGAGGGATACAGGAACATAATCGCCGAGGTACAGGACCTCAACTATCCCTCGACAGCCACCGATCCGGGACCGGTCGCCAATCGGCAGATCGATGTTTCAAGTCCGGCAAGAGGATACCTGACGGTAACCTTCGAGGCCAGAGGAGGCAAGAAACTGCGGGACCTGAAGCTGGCCAAAGCGAGCGTCACCGTTCAGCCTATGGCTGCCCCGACATATAAAAAATTCCTCATAACGCTTGACTCATGCCGCAACGTAAACCTCGATGCCACATTGCATAAGGAGACTTTCCCGATATCGCTGGAGAGTGTCTCCTACATGATGATTGCGAATCTGCCGGCGGAGATAGCCTATGGAGGAGGATGGGTCATGGCAAGGCTGGACTGCAAGCAGATCGACACCGCGCTGGAATCTGGAGGCGCGGGGCTTAGAATCGCCTCTATCAGCAATTACGATGACGACGGCGTGCTTGTCGGCCAGAGGAAATTTGAATATAAACTGGAGAACGGATCGACATCCGGAACGCTTATCGTAGGAGCCCGTCCTACGGAATGCAGGACAAAGTATCTGGAACATGTCGTCTCACGGGACTATGACGGCACATTCAACAATCAGGTAAACGCTGTTTTCAGTGTCGCGAGGATCCACTCTTCCTTGAACGGGGGTCCGGCGGTAACGGATGCCATGGTACAGGGACCCGTAGGGTATTCCCGCGTCACTGAAAAGGAACTCGACGGTTCGGGCAAGACACTCCGCTCCACTGTCAGCGAGTTCAACGTGACCACAGCCGGCGAACCTCTTCCCGACATGCATATCCTTTCATCGTTCGGAGGAGGAGAAATCACCAGAAGAACCGTCTATGACGCATCGGGAAACACAGTGCAGACGGAGGTGTTCGAATATGTGCAGAAATCATCCAAGACTATCAAATGCAATATATCTGTGGAGGACCAGTATTACGAATATGTGGAGGAAAGCTGGTGGCCCAGACACCAGGCTCCCAGATATCTCGTGCGGACCTATCCTTATTCAGCATACTGGCGAGTCCTTTCAGGTATCACTACCCGCGAGCAGACGCCGCAGGGAGTCATCGAAAGCAGGAAAACATTCGCCTATAACGAGACGAACAGACTTGTATCAGAGGAAAACATGACTTCAGGTGGCATAGGCAGCCGTACCACCTACAGGTACTCGGTCGATTATCCATCTACGGCTCCGTACTCCACAATGATCGCCCCGACATATCACTTAAGGGGAATCCCCGTGGAGACGACCGACTATGAACTTAGCGGAGGGACTTATACAGAAGCGCGAAAGGAGAAGCTTACATACAGTTTCAATGGAAATAAAACGGATATGCTCCATATTTCACGCATCGACGGGTCTGTCGCCGGAGGAACCCTTCAGACCGGGGAGACGTTCACATACTCCGCCAGCGACGGCACCCTTGTCGGTGCAGTGCTGAATACTGTTGATAAAAAGGCGTATCTATGGTCTTACGCCCATACATGCCCCGTCGCTTTAATAGAGGGTGCCTCGTATTCCGATGTGGAAGCCTGGGTAGGTTCCAGTTTCATAAAATCACTATCATCGGCAAAGACAGGAATCGAGTCACTCCTATCTCAGCTGAGGACAACGCTCAAGGACAAAGGCGTGCTTCTCACGACCTACACGTACAAGCCTCTTGTGGGTGTTACCTCGCAGACCGGGCCAACCGGAGAGAAAACCTCTTATGAATATGATGGATTCAACAGGCTGAGCCGGATAATCGACCACAACGGCAAGGTCATAGAGACATATTCCTATACTTACCGATAAAACGTATTAGCATGACCCGCAGACATACAATATCAACGTCTATCGCAGTATTCGCAATCGTATTATCCTCTTTTGCCGCATGGCCGAAAGGGAGCGTCACCGTAAGGACCATGCTCAATGAAACCGGGACGAGATACAAAGAGGCCATAACGTACTACGACGGACTGGGCCGTCCCGTGCAGACTATGACTAAGGGCCTCAACACAGCCAACGTACCAGTTCTGACTGTCACGGAACTCAATCCGGACGGGACAGCCTCGAGACAATGGCTTCCGTTCGGGGCGTCAGGCACAACGGGACGCGTATCCAAGGCTAATGTGGCAACGCTGTCGAAGACTTCGCTGGATGACTCGCACGCATACTCCGACATGACATACGATGCGGTGGGGCGTGTGACCCATACGACGACACCGGGAGACGCATGGTACAGTGCCTCAAAAGGAGTCTCCATTCTCCATTCCTCCAACGCGGCCAATTCGGTTAAAAAATACGTCGCTGACGCAAGCGGCACGGGCATAAGCTCCGGCGGTTACTGGGCTGCCAATTCCCTTAGGTCCCAGAAGACGACCGATGAAGACGGACATACAGTGGAGCTCTTCACGGATATCTCCGGACGCACTGTCCTTGAGCGCCGGGGCGGAGACCACGACACTTATTATGTCTACAATCGTGCCGGTCAGCTGCGTTATGTACTGCAGCCGATGTATGCGGAAGTCCAGAATACAGACATGTATGCGTTTGAGTACCGTTACGACCAGTACGGAGACATGACATACAAGGCTGTGCCCGGTGGCGGATACACGCAGTACTGGTATGACCGTTCCCACAGGATGACATTCATGCAGGACGCCAACCTTCGCGACAAAAAACTTTATAGGTTTTTCCTCTACGACAAATTGGGCAGACTGGTCATACAGGGTGTCGCGCAAACCTGTACCCCGTCGCAGACAGTAAATCAGGCCTCTTATACAGGTGGATTAGATGGATTCATGTCGACCGGCTACACGCTTGCCAACCCGTCCCAGATACAGCAGGTCACCCTGGAGATCGTAAATTACTACGACCGCTACACCTTCGCGGGTTCCCTCAGCACGGATCTTGTAAAGAGCGGGACCGCCGACGCATCAGGAAGGATTACCGGCTCGGTAGTCTACGCTTCAGATGACAGCAGGTCAATGTCCGCTGTATATTACGACATCAAGGGCAACGTCGTGGAAACAAGGGAACTTACGAATTTCGGTACTCAGCGAGTGACGTCAGTAACCTATACATTCTCGGGCCAGCCGCTGAAGACCTCCATGACGGAGGGAAGCGTGACCCTCATTACCGATAACACCTACGACGCGGAGACGGGTCTGCTCACCGCCACGGACGTTACGGTAAACGGAGTGAAGCAGCGTGTGTCGGCGGTTACGTACGACAACCTCGGACGCATAGCCTCCGTCGCGCGCGGTGGAACGGCCCTCAAGGGAGGTACCGTAAGTTATACATACAACCTGCACGGACAGACGACAGAGATAAAGGGACCCGGATTCAACCAGAACCTGTACTACACCGACGGACCGGGAACGAAGCTCTACAACGGCTCGGTCAGCGCGATGACCTGGACGATGGGACGGGAACCCACCGTACGCGGATACAAGTACACCTACAACGGCTACGGCTGGCTCACCTCGGCCGATTACGGCGAGGGGACCTCGCTTACCACAAACAAGGACCGATATACGGAGAAGTCCACGGCCTTCACCCGTAATGGAGGGATCTCAAAGTTACAGCGTCACGGGAAGATGGCGTCGGGAACATTCGGTAAGATAGACGACCTGACAGTCACCTACTCGGGCAACAGGATCTCGGCTGTCTCGGATGCGGCTCCGGCGGTCACTCAGACCGGAAGCATGGACTATCCCGGAGGATCATCCCTGTCGGCGTTCACATACAACGATTTCGGAGCGATGACCTCGGACCGGAGTCGCGGGATATCATCCATCACCTACGACAACCTCGGAAACCCGCTTAAGACAACCTTCAGTAACGGAAGCATAACGCAGAATGTATATTCGGCGACGGGCGAGAGACTGAAGACGACCTCATCCTCCAATGTCGCGGGATCGGGCGGAACCTCCATACCGGTTATGGTTGCATCCTTCATGGAGTATCGCGGGCCCGTAGTATATCAGGGAGGCCAGGTCGAGATGGTGCTCTTCCCGGGAGGCTACGCGACCGTGGAGGGAGGCGTGACCTTCCATTACTACACGCAGGATTATCTTGGCAACAACCGAGCCGTCATCAACGGCTCGACAGGAACACTGGAGCAGGCCGTCGCGTACTATCCCTATGGCGCCGTCATCGCCGATCTCGGAACGGACCTGACAAAGCAGCAGTACAAGTTCGGAGGAAAGGAGCTGATAGCCTCCAACGGCCTCAACGAGTACGACTTCGGAGCCCGCAACTACTATCCAGCCGTCCCTGCCTTCACCCGCATCGACCCGATGGCGGAGAAATATCCCTGGCTATCCCCCTATCTCTACTGCGCCAACAATCCGGTAAACCTTGTGGATCCAGATGGAAGAGAGACTCATCTTTGGACTACTGTATTGCCTGGATCTTTTGGAAAGGCATTCGCGTCTCCTACTCATTCCTTTATAACTGTCACAACGACGAATGATGGAAAAAAGTCTACACATTATTTTGCCTATGGATCAAAGGATAATGGTATTTTCAGTTGGATGACAGGACAATTAGTGAGATGCTATTACAAACAGGATGTGGACTTAATTCAAGGCAATATAAACGAGGAAGGCGTTTTGAAAGAAAAATTCATTATCAATCCTCCTGAAGGGATGTCACAAGACGAATTTGATAATAAAGTTAAAGAAATAGCTACTTCATTTGGTAATGAAGAAAAGATCAGTTATTCCTTAGATCCTACCTATGATCTGGACGGTAACTGTAATTCATCTACGTATACCATTCTTCATAAAGCGGGAGTCCCTGAAGATGTCCTGAAAGGCATAGGCTCCCAGATTAAAGGTATTCATTGGGGATGGGGGCTATTGAAACCATGGACGAAAGAAGAACAGCAACAGGCCATTAAAGAGCTTCCAAAATTTGATTCTGAAACTAAACGGTATGAAACGTTACAAAACGCTTTGCCTTAAAGCAAGAAGGACACCTCTTCTGAAACAATTAGTGTCAGCTATTGTATATTCATGGCTGACTATGACGGCTGTAGGTTTAATTTATATGCTGTTATTGAGTCACGGGGATTTCAAGACCAGCATCACAGAGATTGTTCAAGGCTTGACATTAGTATGCTT
>JAIDTS010000495.1 GCA_029060585.1 Muribaculaceae bacterium | reverse complement strand
TAAGGTGACAATGACCAAGGGATCCGGCGCGGAAATAGACTGGATCGGATTCGACGCCCTGCCATATGAGGGAGGGGCTATGAAAACCGGAGAATACAGAAACTATTTCGAAGACCTCGGATATTCCCAAAAGGAAATCGACGAGAAGCTTAACGAGATATTCGAAGGTGTATTTTTCGGACCCAATAAGGCATATTTCGAGGTTGGCGACGACACTGCATACATAAGCGACATCAAGAACAAAGATGTAAGGACAGAAGGAATGTCTTACGGCATGATGATAGCCGTGCAGATGGACCGAAAAGATATCTTCGACAAACTGTGGAGATGGGCGAAAAAGCACATGCAGCATCAGGATGGACCCAACGATGGATATTTCGCCTGGAGTTGCAAGACCGACGGGACACCCAACGCCCACGGTTCGGCGTCGGATGGCGAACTCTATTTTATCACATCACTTATCCTCGCATCCAACCGCTGGGGTAACGACAGCGGCATCGACTACAAGGCCGAGGCACGCAATATACTGGACAAATCGATGCAGAAGACAGGAATGGACAGAGTGTCGCCCCTCATCAACACCGAAGAACAACTTATAACCTTCACTCCTGATCCATGGGGGGGAAGCTATACCGACCCTTCCTATCATATCCCTGCTTTCTACGAAATCTGGGCGGAATGGGCAGACGACGGCAGGAGCGGCTTCTGGAAAAGCTGCGCGGATAAAAGCCGAAACTACCTTCACAAAGCAACTGACCCGAAGACCGGTCTGACCCCTGACTATTCAGCATACGACGGAAGCAAGCGTGGCAGCCGCTTTCTTATCGGCGACGACTTCCGATTCGACTCATGGAGAGTACCGATGAACATCGCGATAGACTACGCGTGGAGCGGAGCTGACAGCGACTGGCAGAGTGCATATGCAGACAGAATTCAGGATTTCTTCTACAGCCAGGGTATCGACGACTATGTAGACCAGTATCAGACCGACGGTAGTCCTGTGGAAAAAGTGCTTGGAGCAGGCGAACATCAGGCACTCCGACACTCAGTAGGACTTGTAGGCACACTGGGAGCTGTCTCACTCGCGGCAACGGATCCTAAATCACGGGAATTCGCACAAAGACTATGGGATTCGAAACACGAGCCATATGAGGACGGATATTTCGACGCCTATTATGACGGACTTCTCCGGCTCTTCTCATTCATGCTTCTCAGCGGCAACTATCGGGCGATAGCTCCGATGTGAGTCTTACGTTATAAGTTTTAATAATGTAAAAGCGGGATTCCAGATCTGGAATCCCGCTTTGCCTTGCCTGTGCAAGCGACAGTATCAATAATTTTCGGGGCGAAGCTCGAAGAAGGCCTGGGGATGGCTGCAAACCGGGCAGATCTTAGGCGCAGTCTTGCCGACATGAATATGTCCGCATTCGAGGCACATCCACATACGGTCGCCGTCGCGAGAGAAAACCAGTCCGTCCTCAATGTTCTTGTAGAGAGTCTTATAACGCTCCATATGAGTGCGTTCGATCTCGCCAACCATCTCGAATTTCTTAGCGATTTCGGTAAAACCTTCCTCACGTGCGATCTTAGCGAAGTCCTTATACATGTCTTCCCATTCGTATTCCTCGCCTGCTGCAGCGTCTACGAGATTGTCAGGAGTAGCGGGAACGTCACCGCCGTGAAGATACTTGAACCAGAGTTTTGCGTGGGTATGCTCGTTTTTAGAGGTTTCCTCGAAGATATCGCCGATCTGCTGATAACCGTCCTTCTTTGCCTTCTTTGCATAGAAAGAGTATTTCACTGCGGCCTGAGATTCGCCGGCGAATGCGGTCTTGAGGCATTCTTCGGTCTTACTTCCTTTAAGTTCCATAAGATATAGTATTTGTTTTAGGGTTATTTGATTTTTCTTTAACTTACTTAACACTAAAGTTGATTGAAAGTTCATTTTCTCAATTTTTTTACTTAAGATAATTCAATACGGAGACTTCAGAATGTACTTGGCAGAGACACAAAATGAGAAAACTTTTTTATGTTTGATTTGGATAATCAGCCTGTAAGACTTAACTTTGTAGTGAAATAAGGAGAAACAGGAATAATTATGAAAAAAGCAAATGTTTTGGCTGCCATCATGATGGTTTTCTACGGAGCTTCGGGATACTGCAATCAAACACTCGATGTTTTTTCCGGCCCTCAAAGCCCAAAGGGTGAATTCCGCATCGCCGGCTGTCTTATCATATATGACATCAATGACTTCACCACTGTGGCTAAGAGTGTGGAGATGCTTAATGAAGACATTGAAATGCTGACGGGAAAAAGACCCAGCGTAAATGCGACGGGCAATCGAATCAATACAAATTCAATCATCATAGGGACTATCGGCAGATCCTCTATCATAGATTCGCTCTCGAAGGCCGGGGTCATCCGCACCGATGACATCAAGGGCGAGACTGAACGATTCAAGATCAATACAGTCGTAGACGGAGAAGGCAATTCATGCCTGGTGATCGCCGGATCCGACAGGCGGGGGACCGCCTACGGAGCGACGACTTTATCAAGAGAGCTCGGAGTGGATCCCTGGGTATGGTGGGCCGACGTCCCTGTAAAGTTCCGGCCTGACATCAGTGTGACCGCCGACTACACATCTTTCGCACCAAGCGTAAGATATAGGGGTATATTCATCAACGACGAGGACTGGGGAATGCTGCCATGGGCCGCGCAAGGTCTTGACAAAGACAAGAACGACATCGGCCCTAAAACGTATGAAAAGGTTTGCCAGCTTCTGCTTAGGCTCAAAGGAAACATGCTCGCACCCGCAATGCATTCCTGCACAGGAGCCTTCTACTCACATCCCGAGAGCAAACAGACGGCAGATGACTACGGAATAATCATCACTACCTCCCATTGCGAACCGATGCTTTTCAACAACGCGGCGAAATCAGAGTGGAATCCGGAGAGGGACGGCATATGGGACTACGGATTGAACCGGGAGGTCATATATGGAAAATTCAAAGACAGACTTGACGAGGCCGGGGAATATGAAAACATATATACCATAGGTATGCGTGGAGTTCACGACGAGGCCATGAGCCGCGAACGACCGATAAAAGAGAAAATCGAGATTCTTGAAAGGGTCATCGCGGATCAACGCGAAATCCTTGAAAAACGACTCGGCAAACCAGCCAGCGAGATACCACAGATCTTCGTTCCATATAAAGAGACCCTCGACCTTTATAGGAACGGCCTGAGAATTCCCGAAGACGTAACAATAGTGTGGCCTGACGACAACTACGGGTATATGAAAAGCCTTTCGACTCCGGCTGAGAGGCAACGCAAAGGAGGCTCAGGTGTCTACTACCACACTTCCTATCTCGGAACTCCACACGACTACCTTTGGCTATGCACGACTCCTCCGGCATTCATGCACAGCGAGCTGAGAAAGGCCTACGACACGGGCACAGACAGATACTGGCTGCTCAACGTGGGCGACATCAAGCCAGCTGAACTTGACACGCAGTTCTTTTTCGACATGGCGTGGGACATCGACGCCTTCGACGAGGGCAACGCCAATACCTATCAAGCCGGGATACTTTCAAAGTGGTGCGGTGAGGAACACAGGGCGGAATTCCAGAAAATACTGGACGAATACTATCGTCTGGCATGGATCAGAAAACCCGAATACATGGGTTGGGAGATAGAATGGGACAGTCCGGAAAAAGAGGACATAAGGCCTACCGAATTCAGTTTCACCAACTATGGCGATGCCATCAAGAGAATCGACGATTACGCTGACCTCGCCACACGCATGGCAACTCTGATGTCGGCAATGCCCGACTCCGTCAGAGCGGCGGTCTATGAGACAATCGGATATTCCGTGATGGCAGCGAACTTCATGAACCGAAAATTCCTTTTCGCGCAACTGAATAAGGAATACTCAGAAGCAGGGAGCAAAGACAAGGCGAACTATGCTGCATACATATCAAATTCCTCTGCCGAAGCAATCGACTCTCTGAGCAAAATCTACAATGAACTATACGAGGGAAAATGGAGAGGGATGATGAGCATTCCTCCAGGCTTCTGCGCCAAATATCAAGAAATGCCTCCGCTTACTCTTCACAAGGGGATAGGCGCCAAGGCGATATGGCTTACATATGACACAGGTAAATCACGATGCAGGACACTTAACCTCAAGGAAGCAGAGATTGATGACAACGCACGCAGATCCGGGACAGGAATCATTGAAGGATTCGGATATGACGGTCATGTCCTGCGCCTAGGAAGCGCAACCGGGAATCACGACGTAATAGAAATCCCTCAGGTAACCCTGAGGCTGGAGGGGCTGAAAGGGGACAGCGTCACGCTTCAGATATTCCATCTGCCCTATTTCCCCCTTCATGAAGGAAAAGGATGCCGCATAGGAGTAAGTGTGGATGGAAGCGAAGAGAAGACCATAGAATATCTTCCGGAGGAGTGGTCGGCCCAATGGAAAGAAAATGTGCTCAGAAACTCAGCGCTCAGCAAGGTTTCCTTTAAAATAGATCCAGACAAAGAGTATAGTATTCTGCGTCTTAGAGGATTGGACCCCGGAATGGCCATTCAGCGAATCGTCGTCGACGAGGGGGGATTGAGACCCGGATATGTAGGCGTTGACGTTGAATAACGATAATAAAATTATTTTTTCAAACAA
>JAIDTS010000494.1 GCA_029060585.1 Muribaculaceae bacterium | reverse complement strand
CCGGGATTGAACTATAGATGGTCGATCAGAAAGTGCCGTATGTCTTCGCACAGCTCGGGCAGCTGGTCGAGACGTAGCGCCCGCACGTCGGCTGGAGACGATATCTGATCCAGGAGCCCGTAGCCGGTAGTCCGGGGGACGAGTGTAGATGATGAAGCGGTTTCCTCTTTCATGTAGTGCTATTTCTTACCTGCCCCGAAATATTTTTTGTAAAGGGGCACAAAAATGATGATGCCGCTCATAGCCGCTATTAGGATGTTTTTCAGGTTAAATCCATCCGCGGAAGTGAGCAGCCCCACACAGAGCCACACCCATAGAAGAGCGAGCACTGCGAGTCCTGCGATTCTTGTAGGTTTCATTTCAATGCAAAGTTAACATTTTTTTTTGATATTATCCCGTTTTTTTTTACTAATTTTGCATTTCCATCTTCAACGACCCGGAAAAACGGTGTAAGCTTATTCCAATTTCAATTTCCAGACCTTCTGCATATGAAGCACTATCATAATTATTCCCCCGAAATATCATCGGCTGAAGAGAATCAGGAGTTCCCGGCAGAAGAGCAGCCTGTTGTGCCTGAACCGACTGCTCCCGGAAGACGACGCAACTCCCGACGCCAAAGCCAGCAGGTTGCTCCTAAAGATTCCGTTGGCAAATCTACGTCCGCTCCGGAAACGGAGAGGAATGTGCGAAAATCCCGGTCCTTGAAGGATGCCGTAAAGGAATGGCGTGATTCAATAGTCACGCGCCTTGTAGTCGGAATAATTCTCGGAGGCCTGGGATTCTGGTTTGCCGTGGCTTTCCTGTCTTATTTCAGCAACTGCGTGATCGACCAGAGTATGGCTGCCGATTCCGCTACCGGACTTGGAACAGCGGTCGCAAACGACGCCGGAGAAGGAGGAGCACGGATCACCGAACTTCTGATTAATCAGGGTTTCGGAGTAGGTGCTGTCGTTATCGTGGTGTGGCTCCTCTGTGTGTCTATGAAGTTGCTCGTAGGATACCCTCGTTTCAGGACTCTCGACTTCACAATTAAATCGTTGATCGCACTAATCACTCTGAGCGTTGTGGTAGGGATGGTCTCGATAGGTCTTGACACCGACGTAAATTGGGGCGGATTTCACGGAAGATACATAAACGAAGTAATCTATAGCTACATCGGATGGAGCGGCGCCATAATCATATCTATCGTGCTCATATCGCTGTTTGTAGTCATCTGCCTGCGCGACGCCATAAAATGGATCCTGCGTAAGAAGCGGGCTTATGATGAGAGAAAGCGAAAGCTGCGTGAGGCTGAAGAGGCGGAGATGCAGGTGCAGGGTGAAGTAGAGGAAATGAAGAGGCGTGAGAAGATTGATCAGGCCCTTTCGGGAGAAGGCGAGGAAATACTTCCGGAAGAGAAGGAGCCTGAGGCTCCCGAAAACGTGGAGTTCAGTCCTGACACCGACACTCTATTTGAGTTCAACGATCTTGAGGACGAGGAGGATCCTGTGTCGCCTTACGATACTTTTGAGGAAGATCCGAATTCGCTCGCTATTTCGGAAGAGCCTCTGGATGAAAACGAATATGCAGATTCCAACATGGGCTATGAAGCAGCCACTCTTACATCGGGTGTTTCTGCCGCGGTTGAGGAATCAGTAATGGAAGATCCTTCGGTGGGTTCTACCTCCGTAGAAGACAATCCGGTGGATAATACTCTTGGTGCTGAGCCTGACGAACGCGCTGGAGCCTCATCGGTAGAGGCCGATTATATACCTGAAGAGGGTGTGGCTGTGCCTCCTGAGTCTGACATTCTGGAAGAGGAAGATGTAGAACAAAAAGAAATAACTGAAGAGGAGCCTGCTGAAGCGGAAGAAGTGGCTCAGGAAGATGTCATGACTGTAAATGTCAATCAGATAGAAAAGGGCATGGCAGCTGTTGCTCCGAACAATGGCAGTCAGCTTTTCACCCATGAATATAAATTCCCGCCGACAGACTATCTTCGTCCAGGTTCTGATAAAATATCTGTGGATCCCGACGAATTGCTTGAAAACAAACAGAAGATCAAGCAGACGCTTCTTGACTTTGGCATACCAATAACCAGCATAGAGGCTACCGTAGGACCAACTGTGACACTCTACGAGATACGTCCTGACACTGGCGTGAAGATTGCCAAGATCCGAGGTCTTGCCGATGACCTGGCGCTTTCGCTTGCTGCCAACGGTGTGCGAATAATCGCTCCTATTCCCGGAAAGGGTACAGTAGGTATAGAAGTGGCAAACAAGGATGCGCAGACGGTCTCGATGCGCACTATAATTCAGTCAAAAGCTTACCAGACTACTAAATACAAGCTTCCCGTGGCTTTGGGATCCACCATATCCAACGAGGTCTATATCGCCGATCTCGCTAAGATGCCCCATCTGCTCGTGGCCGGCGCTACCGGTCAGGGAAAGTCGGTTGGTCTCAACGCTATAGTGACTTCTCTTCTTTATTCAAAACGTCCGGAAGAGCTGAAATTCGTGATGGTCGACCCTAAACGTGTGGAATTCACTCTCTATACTAAGATTGAGAAATATTATCTTGCGAAGATTCCAGACAGTCCTCAGGCAGTCATCACTAAGATGGAGAATGTCGTAGCCACTCTCAACTCGCTCTGCGTCGAAATGGACGAGAGGTATATGCTCCTTGAAAAGGCCTATGTCAAGCAGTTGACGGAATACAACGACAAGTTCAACGCCAAGAAGCTCGATCCCAGGGAAGGACACCGATATATGCCTTATATTGTAGTAATCATCGACGAGTTCGCCGATCTGATTATGACTGCCGGAAAGGACGTGGAGCTCCCCATTGCACGTCTGGCTCAGCTGGCGCGTGCCGTCGGAATTCATGTCATTATCGCTACTCAGCGACCCTCCACCAACGTGATCACCGGCATGATCAAGGCAAACTTCCCGGTGCGTATCGCCTTCAAAGTGAGCTCGGGAATTGACTCCAAGACGATTCTTGACTCCACCGGAGCCCAGCAGCTGATAGGCAGAGGCGACATGCTCATCAGCAACAACGGCGAGATGACACGCGTCCAGTGTGCTTTCGTCGACACTCCGGAAGTAGAAGAGGTGTGCGACTACATATCGCGTCAGCCGTATCCTCAGGGACCATACATGCTTCCCGAACCTCAGATGGATGGCGACAGCGACGGTCAGGAAGTGGATGCAGCTGCCATCGGAAAACTCGATCCGCTGCTTAAGGATATCGCGCGTCAGGTTGTCTCCAGCGGAGTGGCCTCTACATCCGCTGTGCAGAGACGATATGAGATCGGCTACAACCGCGCTGGCCGAATCATGGATCAGCTTGAGGCCTTGGGAGTGGTAGGACCGGCTACCGGTGGAAAACCGCGTAACGTGCTGATGGATCCGATGTCGCTCGAAGATCTTCTCGATACCCTCGGATAAGGGAGAGATGTCGATTTGATTCTGTAATTTAAATGAAAATATTGAATGTTATGAAAGGATTATTCAGATATATTTTAATGATGGTTGCGGCTTTGGGATGCGCGATGGCCGGGCATGCTGCGGAGACAGCCGACGCTTTGTTGAGAAAGGCTGCGGCCGCTGTCAACGGGGCAGGTGGCCTTACTGCCTCGTTCACTCTCGATTACGGTCAGCAGAAGGTAAGCGGCACGTTGAAGGCTTCCGGAAAGAAATTCGCGCTCCAGACGTCATCGACATCTACATGGTATGACGGCAAAAACATGTGGACCTATAATTCACGCAGCAATGAGACAACACTTATGAATCCAACTCCTCAGGAGGTGGCGGAGGCTAATCCTCTGTCTATCGTTAATTCATATTCCGCTTCATTCACAGCCGCGTTCGCAAAGAGCCAGACCAAGGGTAGTAAGACTATAGTGTTGTCGCCGAAGACAAAACATTCGGGATATAAGAGTGTACACATTACGATTCCCGACGGCTCTTCTTTCCCTTCAAGACTTGTGGTTGTGCCCGAATCCGGTCAGAAAGTGACTGTATCCATCTCGCAGGTGAAAAGCGGTCAGAAGCTTGCCGACGCCACTTTCGTCTACCCCAAATCCAAGTATCCCAAGGCCGAGATTGTCGATCTCAGATGAAAAAATGAATGCCGGATTGAAATAAAACCCCTTTCCGATTGTTATAGAATAAGAAAATGATAACTAATCGGTGAAGGGAATACGATGTCCCTGCATTTGAATTTATAAAGATAAAAAAAGGAAATATTATGTCTACTGTAAAAGTACTTGTCATAGGATCCGGCCCTGCCGGATACACAGCCGGTATTTATGCCGGACGTGCGAACCTCGAACCTGTCATATATGAGGGCAATCAGCCCGGTGGCCAGTTGACGACCACTACGGAAGTGGAGAATTTTCCAGGCTATCCCGATGGAATAGGAGGTATGGAAATGATGGATCAGCTCCGCAAGCAGGCCGAGAGGTTTGGGGCTACGGTGCGTCCGCGCAACATCGAGAGCGTCGATCTTTCAAAGCGTCCTTTCGTGGCCATCGATGACCACGGCGAGGAAATATCTGCACGCACGGTGATCATCAGTACGGGTGCTAGCGCGAAATATCTTGGCATTCCCGATGAGATTAAGTATCAGGGCATGGGAGTCAGCGCATGTGCTGTGTGCGACGGTTTCTTCTATAGGAAGAAGGATGTGGCTGTGGTAGGAGGTGGCGACACCGCCTGCGAGGAGGCTCTCTATCTTTCATCGCTCTGCAATAAGGTCTATCTCATCGTTCGCAAGCCTTATCTCCGTGCAAGCGATGTAATGCGCAAGAGGGTTATCAACACCCCCAATATCGAAGTACTGTTCGAATGCAATGTGACCGGACTTTTCGGCGACGAGGTAGTGGAGGGTGCTCACGTAGTGCGTGCTGTCGGAACCGAGCAGGAAGACCATTTTGACATCAAGATAGATGGTTTCTTCCTCGGAATTGGTCACACTCCCAACACAAAGTTCCTCAACGGTCAGCTTGAGCTTGACGAGCAGGGTTATATCAAGGTTAAAGGTGCTACAACAGAGACGAGCGTAGAAGGAGTATTCGCTGCTGGAGATGTTGCAGATCCACGCTACAGGCAGGCTATCGTAGCTGCCGGCAGTGGTGCCAAGGCAGCCCTGGATGCAGAACATTTCCTTACGGACCATGCAGAGCTATAATGGTGAGTAAGCATATGGAGTCGGAGAGCAAAACATATCAGGAAGAAAAGCAGAGGGTTCTCGACGAGAGATACCTCAGGATGGCGCAGATATGGAGCGAGAATTCATATTGTGTCCGCCGTAAGGTTGGAGCCCTGATTGTCAGGGATAATATGATCATCTCCGACGGATTTAACGGCACACCCTCGGGATTTCCCAACGTGTGCGAGGAGAATAATGTCACATTTCCCTATGTGCTTCATGCCGAGGCCAACGCGATTACCAAAGTGGCCAGAAGCAGCAACTCAAGTGAGGGCGCGACACTCTACGTTACCGCTTCTCCCTGTATGGAATGCAGCAAACTCATCATTCAGGCAGGAATCAGGAGAGTTGTTTTCTCCGATCTGTACAGGATTCAGGATGGCCTCGACCTTCTGAGAAAGGCCGGGATTGAGGTCGTACACATGCCGTTGTAAGTCTTAAGTCTTGAGTTCTAAGTCTTGGGTCTTAAGAATTATGTAGATACTGATGAATAAAAAAAGAAACATAGGATTCGTATTGATACCGCTTGTATTGGCGCTCGGCCTTGCAGGTGGTGTCTTTATTGGTAAATATCTGTCTGTGAGTCGTATGACTCCGGCTGAGTCTAAACTGCGCACAATCGTAGACCTGATCGAGAACGAGTATGTCGACCGTATAGATGTCGACTCGCTCCTCGCTTCTGTCGTTCCGGATCTCCTTGCAGGTCTTGATCCCCATTCAGTCTATTTCACTCCCGAAGAGCTGACCGCGACCAACGAGGACATGGACGGTCATTTCTCCGGAGTAGGAGTATCTTTTCAGATTGTCAACGATTCCGTGGTAGTGGTAGATGTAATCGCCGGCGGACCTGCCGAGAAGGTAGGGCTTCTCAACGGCGACAAGATCGTATCTGCCGGAGATTCTTTGCTGACCGGCAAGAACGCTACCCAGGAAAAGGTGTTCAAGACGCTCAGGGGGCCGAAGGGCACGGAGGTCAAGCTTAAGGTGAAGCGGTCGAACTCCGATAAGCTGCTTGATTTCGACGTGGTTCGCGACGATATTCCCGTCAATAGCGTCGATGCCGTCTATTTAGCCGATAAGGATAACGGTATAGGCTATCTGAAAGTGTCTAAATTTGGGCGCAACACTTTCGAGGAGTTCTACATGGCTCTTCATCAGCTTGCGGCGCAAGGAGCCAAGAGCTTTGTCATTGACCTTCGTGGCAATTCTGGCGGATTCCTCGACCAGGTTATTCTTATGGCCAATGAATTCCTTCCCGACGACAGGATCATTGTCAGCACCAACGGCAAACTTAGCGAGAACCGCAGCGTGGCTTTGAGCGACGGAAGCGGACATTTCCAGAATATCCCCGTTGCAGTGCTCATCGACGAGTATTCAGCCTCTGCATCTGAAATCTTTGCAGGTGCAATTCAGGACAACGATAGGGGATTGGTCATAGGACGCCGCTCGTTCGGAAAGGGTCTCGTGCAGCATCAGATTGAATTGCCCGACAGCAGCGCCATCCGTCTGACCGTAGCTCGTTACTATACTCCTTCCGGAAGATGCATACAGAAACCGTATGAGCGTGGTGCCGATGGGAAATACATAATGGACATACTGGATAGATACGAACATGGAGAGTTCTACAATGAAGACAGCATAAAGCTCGACAAGAGTAAGCTCTTCTTGACTCATGGAGGCCGCAAAGTGTATGGAGGAGGCGGTATCATGCCGGATATCTTCGTGCCTGAGGACACTACCGGATACTCTTCCTATTATGTAAGCGTCAGCAATAAGGGCCTGATCACCAAATATGCCTTCCAGGTATCTGAGAAATACCGTTCAGTTACAAAAAATGTCAAGACAATAGAGGAACTGGAGAGGGTCATTCCCCGCGATCAGACTCTCCTTGAAGGATTTGTAGATTATGCCGCTCAGAACGGCGTGCCGGCGCGCTGGTATTATATCAACAGGAGCCGAGAACTGATCCTGAATCTTCTCAAGGCTCAGATAGCCCGTAACGTACTTGGCTACAACGGACTGATTCAGATGCTCAATCAGGAAGACGTGACTGTGAGGAAAGCCCTCGAGATGCTTAGGGAGGGAAAGACTGGTGTCAATCTCGTTCCGGATAAGGAATCAGGGTCTGAAATAATCGGAAACAAATTTAATCTATATAAAACACACGATAATTCAAAGATATGGAGAAATCAGAAATTCGCAGAAAGATAAGGAATCTCCGGATGATGCTTTCGGAGATGGAGAAGGCGAGTGCGGCCGATGAGGTCTTCGCTCAACTCGAGAAGACAGCTGCTTTCATGATGGCTGACAATATACTGATGTATCATTCGCTTCCCGACGAACTGCAGACAATAAAGTTCCTGCGTAAATGGCGCGACAGGAAACGCTTCTTTCTTCCGCGTGTGAATGGAGTCAATCTCGATATCCTTCCATATGAGGAGACACGCCTTGAGCTTGGATCGTTTCACATCGAGGAACCGACTGGCGATGACGTGGTGAATGTCGACGATATTGAGCTTATGGTAGTGCCTGCAGTGGCCTTTGACCGAAAGGGTAACCGTCTCGGACGAGGTAAGGGATTCTACGACAGGCTTCTGTCGACTTCCAAAGCAACCAAAATTGGCGTAGGGTATGAGTTCCAGCTTTTCGATTCTATTCCCTCAGAACCGCATGATGTGGCGATGGATATGGTAATCACGCAAAAAACTTTGATAAAACTGTAATTTTTTAGAAGTTTTTGCGTCTAAGAATATGTAAGACTTATAGGACCCAGTCCTATAAGTCTTACAAATATAATAAAGACGATAATAACCAACCAATAACAACTGAAATGAAAAGACTTACCAGTCTGGCGACCCTGCTTATCATGTTTGTGGTCGCCTTCGCACAGATGCCGCAGCTAACGCCGCTGGCACTCAAGCCGGAGGTCAAGACGGGTGTCCTTCCTAATGGACTTACCTATTACATCCTCCACAACGAACAACCAAAGGACCGTGCTAACTTCTACATCGCCCAGAAAGTGGGCAGTGCCCTTGAAAATCAAGATCAGCTCGGTCTGGCCCACTTCCTTGAGCACATGGCCTTCAATGGAATCACCCATTATCCGGGAAAGGAAATGCTCAATTACCTTCAGAGCAAAGGTATCCGCTTCGGTTATGATATCAATGCCCGCACCGGTTTCGACCAGACAATCTATAACATAGATAATGTGATCACTACCGATAAGCCTCTGATGGACAGTGTGCTTCTCGTGATACGCGATTGGTGTGACGGTATCCTTCTTGAAGAATCCGAAATCGAAGCGGAAAGAGGTGTGATCAATGAGGAATGGCGTTCGCGCAATGATGTGGGAACCCGAATGTATACAGCAATCCTTCCCCAGATTTT
>JAIDTS010000493.1 GCA_029060585.1 Muribaculaceae bacterium | reverse complement strand
TTTCTGTAAGCCGGACATTCACGGTATCATTCCCTGCGCCTAAGAAAACAGGTATGAAATTTGACCTTACACCTCCTACTATATCAAAGGAATATTTAAGATTGCATAATTCTGCCTTGTCAAGAGTTCCATGTAAGACAGCATTGTTACATTCAGGCTTAATCGAGTCAAGAGTCTTATTGTCAAGCTGGGAAATTATAGCGATGGGATGATTAATTACCGCTTCCGGCAAATCAGACACATTAACGACATATGCCTTCGCCGGGAGACTCATAGCCAAAACCATGACAACACCTAATAGCTTTTTCATATTATCAATTTTATTTTTGTTCAACAAGCACAAATCAAAGAGGATTATTTAGCATCCTATTGATTTCTACCGCAAAGATACTAACATTTTCTCATCATAACAAATTTTCAATACGATTTTTAATGACCTTCTGTAAGCGTGGTCCGTCATACTTCTTAATACCTTTCTGGATACGGCTTATCGTCTGAATGGAGCAGGAAAATTTGGATAGGATGGAGAAAAACATTATATTTGCAAGAAATTAATGATTCAACTTTCGCAAGCTCTAAAAATCTCACGCAGAGAGCGCAGAGGAGCAAAGATTCAATGCTTAAGTAAGCTTCGCGTAACGACCGGTGCGAGCACGCAAAGATTACGGGCTGCTTCGCGTCGCCCGGAGAGCGCAGAGAACAAGCGCAGTTCCTGCGCTAAGGGATTGAGATTAAATCTACAAGAACAAGCGAAACTTAAATTAATGAATTATGGAAGAGAGGAAGATAAAATATCCAATTGGCCAGCAAGATTTCAAGACTTTGCGCAATCGCGGATGCGTCTATATCGACAAGACTCCGTTCATCAAAAAGATTATTGATGAAGGGGGACAATATTTCTTCCTTGCCCGACCCCGCAGGTTTGGCAAAAGCCTCTTCCTGTCTACCCTACAATATTTCTTCGAGGGAGAAAGGGAACTTTTCAAAGGGCTTTTCATCGACACCATCGACTGGGAATGGGAATCTTACCCGGTGCTACGTCTCGATCTGAACACAGACAGCTATTCGGAACCTGGACATCTTGACAGTCTGCTTGACAATATCTTTAAGAAATGGGAAAAAAAATATGAGATCAAAGAGATAGCTGATTCATTAGCTACCAGGTTGCAAAACATAATAGAAACCGCCCATCTGAAGACCGGGCGGCAGGTAGTGATCCTCGTTGATGAATATGACAAACCACTTGTGGCAAATATCAACAACAAGAAAAACATAGAGCATTACCGAAGCCGGCTTTCTTCCGTATACTCCAACTTTAAGAGTTCGGCCCAACATATCCGGTTAGTCTTTCTGACCGGAGTAAGCCGTTTCAGCAAGCTAAGTGTATTCTCCGACCTTAATAATATCAGCGACATCACATTTGAGGATGGATATGCGGATATATGCGGTATCACTGAACGCGAGATGCTTGAAAACCTACAACCGGGCATTGACAAACTTGCCGAAAAAATAGGACTCGGAATTGAAGAGACATGTCGCGAGCTTAAATGGAACTATGACGGCTATCGTTTCTCCGAAAACGGAAGTGACATCTACAATCCATGGTCACTTTTAAATGCTCTCAGCTACTCCAAGATTGCCAACTACTGGAATGACACAGGTATGCCGAGGCTGGTGGCCGAGACACTCAAAAGAGTACATGCAGACCTGAAGGCTATGTTTGACAGCTATTGCACCGATGACGACCTGAAAGGTCTTGACCTTCTGACGCCACAACCATTGGCTCTGTTGTATCAGACCGGCTATCTTACCATCAAAAGCTATAATCAAAAGATAAAGAGATATAAGCTCGGAATTCCTAACAATGAGGTTAAGGATGGTCTCTTTAAGGTTCTTCTTCCTTATTATGTGAAATGCCACTCGGATGAAGAAGTGAGGAAACTTGTATCTGACACGGTGATGTATTTCATCTTAGGGGAGGCTGACAATGCCATGAAGTGCATACAGGCATACTTCGCCGGAGTGCATTTCAAGATGAAGATGGACAATGAGAACAACTTCCACAACGCATTCTATCTTTTGATGGACTTGATCGGACTGGAGACAGAGACAGAATCGGCCACTTCTGACGGAAGCATCGACATCACAGTCAAGACCGAAGACTACATCTACGTCATCGAACTGAAATATGACGGATCTGCCGAAGAAGCCCTACGGCAGATAGAGGAAAAGAAATACGACCGCAAGTATCAGATGGACGGGCGCCAGATCATAAGAATCGGCGTTAACTTCTCTTCAAA
>JAIDTS010000492.1 GCA_029060585.1 Muribaculaceae bacterium | reverse complement strand
TTGGGGGTCCAGAAAGTAAGGCCCTTGTAGCGCGTGATATCTTGGTCTCCGAGTGTGTTGAATTTAGCGCGCGCCTCGTCGCTGATACAGTCGAAGATACGGTATTGCAGGTCTTCATCGAAGGCCGCCGCCATTCCGATTGCCTGAGGAAACACAGTCGCGAATCCCGCGCGCCCTATGCCGTGGAGCGCTTCGTTCCACCAGTTGTATCTCTTGATGCCCAGTCGCTCGATGGCAGGACTGTCGTCCATCATCATAGAGATCTTCTCGTCGAGAGTCAGCTCTTTCAAAAGGAGCTCGGCTCTTTCCCTGTTGGGGAGGGAGGTGTCCTTGTATCCTTGGGCGGCGACGGTGAAACTTCCGGCCGCAACTGAAATGTAGATAGCGGCGATGACCGCCGTGCTTTTTTTCTGTTTCATAAAAGTAGGTTTTTCTTGATTTGAAGAGACGCCGTTGAATCACACTTGATTCAACGGCGTCTCTTCATGGTACACCCATGGGGAGTCGAACCCCAATCGATGGAACCGGAATCCATTATTCTATCCATTGAACTATGGGTGCCTGTTTGCGGATGCAAAGATAATAAAAAAATCTCGCCCCCGCAAATTTATTTTAGCTATCAGCTATCAGCTATCAGCTTTTAGCTATTGGCTATCGGCTTCAGTGTTTAAGCTTAGAGGTTGTAGTACTGCTTGAACCATGCCACAGTTCTGTCAATTCCCTCCTGCAGCTTCGTGTCGGGCTTGAAGCCGGTCGCTTCTCCGAGTGCCGATGAGTCTGCGTATGTCTGATAGACATCACCCTGCTGCATGGGCAGGAAATTCTTCTTGGCTTCCCGGCCTATAGCGTTCTCTATGCATTTGATGTAGTCCATGAGTCGAGTGGGCTGTTGGTTGCCGATGTTGTATACCCTGTATGGGGCAGGTGAGGTAGCGGGGTCCGGATTCTTCTCATCCCAGTCTTTGTTGCCTTCAGGTATGACATAGCATATCCTCACAATGCCTTCCACTATGTCGTCGATATATGTGAAATCCCGCAGCATGTCGCCGTTGTTGAATACCTTGATGGGACGGTCGTGCAGTATCGCGTCGATAAACAGGAACGGAGACATATCTGGGCGTCCCCATGGCCCGTAGACGGTAAAGAAGCGGAGTCCCGTAGTCGGTAGGTCATAGAGTTTGGAATAAGCATGCGCCATCAGTTCGTTGCTCTTTTTTGTGGCGGCGTAAAGGCTTACCGGGTGGGCGATGCCGTGATGCTCGGAGAAGGGGACCTGGCCGTTGAGCCCGTAGACGCTTGAAGAGGAAGCGTAGACGAGGTGTTTGACCTTGTTGTAGCGACACCCTTCAAGTACGTTGATGAAGCCGTCGATGTTGCTTTCGATGTAGGCCTGTGGGTTGGAGATTGAATAGCGCACTCCCGCCTGCGCTCCGAGATTGATGACTATGTCGAAGTCTCCGTTTGCAAAGAGCATCTGCATGGCTTGAGTATCTTCAAGGTTCATGCGGATGAAACTCATCCTTTCATCTGTGGAGCTTTGCGTGAATTTGTACCATGCGGTGTCTTCTTTCGCGATTCCGAGTCCTTTGAGGCGTCCGTACTTCAATTCCGGATCATAATAGTCGTTGATGTTGTCAAGTCCTACTACTGTCTCGCCCTTGTCGAGCAGTCTTCGGCATACCGCGCTGCCTATGAATCCGGCCGCGCCTGTCACAAGTATCTTCATATTCCTTACGTGTTATAATATCTGCAAAATTAAGTAAAAATCCCGACAAATGCAAATCTTTATCAAGCGGGAAAGACTCAGGCCTCAACGTGTCATCAAGGCCGGCTTTCCAACACCTCTTGACCGCTGACCGCTGAAAGCTAATATCTGAAAGCTGAAATAAAGTTAAATAAGTTTAATATCTTGCTAAGGTTCTTGCATATGTCGTTTATTCACCCTAAATTTGCGTCTATTATTTGATCGCTGATGCTGAAAGCCTATAGCTGAAAGCTGAAAGCTTATTAAAGACATAATGAAAACGACCTTTATCCCTTTCCTTACATCCATAATTCTTATTATCCTCGGGTTTTCAAATGCCCGGGCGCAGACATGTCGTGTCTCCGTCGGTAACTCTTCAGACGGAGTCCCTACCTATCGTGAAGTCTTTGAATACGATTTTGTGGAGGTGAAACCCTCTTTCCCCGGCGGCCATGAGGCGCTGCTCGACTACATCAACAAAAACCGACGCTATCCGGCCGAAGCCTACGAGAAAGGCATCGAAGGCAGGGTGACATGCAGCTTCGTGGTCAATTCCAACGGTGCGATTTCCAACATCCGCGTCATCAAGGGAAGCCATAAATCGCTCAACATGGAAGCCATGCGGCTTCTCGCCGAGATGCCTTCCTGGCTCCCAGGACGCCATTTGAGCCATAGTGTCCCGGTTCGTGTCGTGCACTGCATTCCCTTCCGCAAATAATGTATTAAAAACTCGCTTGAGAAACCTGAGCTACATGAAATAGCTCAGGTTCAATGCCAATGTGCTCGCCGACTTATGCGGCTGCGAGAAACTCACACCGATTCCGAAGTCGCTTACATTCAGTCCCAGTCCGAGCGAGAAGCCGCTTAGGAAATTACGCTGATGAGTCCCCATGTCGCCTCGGGTCTTGTAGTTGTAGCCCAGCGCGGCGTAGAACCTATCCGATGGTGAATATTGAAGTCCGAATGTAAGATGGCGGAATAGCATAGGAATGAATTTATATTCTGCCTCTTCTGTCGCAGTGTCCGTGTTGTGGTCGCCGTGGGTATAATATGGAAGTTTCCAGTGCGTCAGATGATGGGCTGTGATGGCGAGTGAGAACGGACCTCCTCCAAGACCCTGCATATATCCGATCTGAATGTCGAATGGCAGATGGTCATACGCTTCGTTGAATCTCTTCACCTGTCCTCCGGCGTTCTTTATTACCGCAGACAGCGAAAGATCGTTTTCTTCATTGTAATAGTTTATACCGAGATCGGCAGCAAGAGCCACTGCCGTGTATTCCTCATAGTTGCTGTAGATGAGTTTCGCGTTTATTCCGCCACGCAGCCGGTCAGTGAAGTCATGGCTGTATGTTCCCTCCACTGCGATATCCTGAGGCTTGAATGTGCCGGTGAAGCTGCCGTCTGGAGTATATCCGTCAATACTGCCATAGTCGAGATATCTCACACCTATTGCCCAGGCGCCACGCTCTCCCGCAGAATGGGCGAATCTAGCTGCCGCGAAATTCGACGACCCGAAATAGCGCATATAGCTTAAGGCTGCTACCCGCTCTATCTCAGGTCCGAGCAGTCCCGGATTCTGGTCTACGAGCATAGGATCAGGACCTGACACAGCGATTCCGTAGCCTCCCAATGCCAGCGCACGTGTAGACGACGACACCTCGAGAAACGAGTATGCATTAGCTCCCAGCTGTCCGAAAGAAGACATGGAGGAAGCCATGGCAGCCATGCCGGCAAGAGCGCAGGCGAGTATCCTTTGATTTTTGATATGCGTATTCATAACTAAAAAACGCGAGTGGGATATTTTTATTGTGAATCAAATTCCGTATTCTATGATGTGGGAAATATTTGCGTATGTTCGGAATTTTACGTAATTTTGCAACTTGAAGAGTATAAACTCCAGCCAATGATTGTTATATAAAATAGGCTGGACAATGACCTCTTAAAATGAAATCTAAAGGCTGATCGCTGAAAGCTGACAGCTTATAACTAAAAACATATGGACAAAAAAGCTCTTTTGATTAT
>JAIDTS010000491.1 GCA_029060585.1 Muribaculaceae bacterium | reverse complement strand
GGCCTCAGACGGAGCTGCTCCTCAAGATACAGGTGGGTAGCCTCGATAATCTCCGCATGGTCGAAAGCCAGACGCGGAAGATCGTCTTCATCAAACCATCTCGCCTTAGCAGCATCGTCTCCGGCCACGAGCACATAATCCTCCGGACGGACCAGAGCCGTGAAAACCACCGTAACGACACGCTCGCGTGGATCCCGCTCTACAGAACTGAACATCCTGAACTGAGACATATAGACGTCCTTAAGCCCTGTTTCCTCAAAAAGCTCACGTCTGGCCGTCTCCTCTATGGTCTCGTCAATCCTCATGAAACCACCTGGAAGCGCCCAAGAACCCTTGAAGGGTTCGACGCCACGTTCTATGAGAAGGAGCTTTAGATGCTCGCCATCAAAGCCATATATCACACAGTCAGCAGTGATGGCAGCATGGGGGTATTCATATGTATAACTCATAACTTCATTTTTTGCGTAATCCAAACACAAAATTAATCAATGTGTTTGAATCACGCAAAAAAATTTTAAGTATTTTTACTTTAACCTATGTGAATAACGACGCGGGAACAGGAACACAATGGACAGGATTAGAGTCAGCGCGACAGCCCAGGGATAATAAAGATATGGGAAAGGAGCTGCAGGAGAGATTCCTGCAAGCGACGTGGCCAGCAGGGTCTGGGCTCCATACGGAATCAGACACTGCACCACGCATGACGCTGAGTCAAGGATAGAAGCGCTTTTGCGAGGATCCACCCCGAAGCGACTGGAGATGTCTTTTGCCAGACCACCTACCGTAATAATCGCAACCGTGTTGTTGGCTGTGCACAGATTGACTATTCCTACAAGAACCGCGAGAATCGCCTGAGCGCCCCTCAGGCCTGAGATTCCGGCTGTCAGCACACGTAGTATGTAGTCTATGCCCCCGCATGCCTTGATTACACCGAGCATTCCGGAAGCAAGAAGAGTGACAATAATGAGGTCGCCCATACCATCGATGCCCGAGCCGGCGAATCCTGCCATATCAAGCAAGCCCACCCCGTGGCACAACCCCAAAATAACGGCACAGACTATCCCTAAGGTGAGAACCAGAGTTACGTTTACACCGACAACTGCAGTTACAATCACCACAAGATACGGAAGCATGAGCCAGGGGTCACCGGATTCAGGGACCTCCGTCACAGGCACTTCCGGCACAAAGAACACATAGCAAAGAAGTGTGACGACAGCCGCCGGAAGCGCTATCCAGAGATTCACCTTAAATTTATCCTGCATAGAACATCCCTGCGAGCGGGTAGCCGCTATGGTCGTGTCGGATATAAACGAGAGGTTGTCGCCGAAAAACGCTCCGCCAAGCACTACTCCTACGAAAAACGGAACATTTCCGCCTTCCGTGGCGGCGAGAGAGGCGGCAAGAGGAGTCAACGCAACCACCGTGCCTACCGAAGTGCCTATAGAAAAGGATATGAGGCAGGCTGCCACGAAGAGAGTCGGCACTATGTATTGAGCAGGAAAGATACCGAGGGTGAAGGAGACTGTCGCGTCTACCGCACCAATGGCCTTGGCCACCGACGCGAAAGCTCCGGCGAGGACAAAAATCCATATCATGTAGATGATGTCGCTGTTGGCGGCAGCCTTCGAGAATGTCTCAATACGCTCTTTCAAGGGCATACCCCGGTATATGACTATTGCCCACATCGACGCTACGAGCAGCGCTACCGAAATCGGAATCTTATAGAAATCACCGATCAGGGCTGAGACCACCACATAAAGGACAAGGAACACAATCATAGGCGACAAGGCCAGGAGACCGTTGGGTTTCATCGTCTTCGTTGTTTTCGTTGTTGTCTTCGTTGTCATCGTTGTCGTAGATTGAATTTAAAGTTCGGCACGCGGGAATGCATCTATAAAGCTGCCCGGTGTACAATTGATGATCTTCGCGCCGATTGAGTCGGCATAACCGGCGATCTGATGATATGAGCGAAACGCAATAGTCAGGCTGTTGAGAATATCGTGAAGATGATAGCCTGCATATTCCCGGGCCACGCGTTCGAACTCCTTTTCGTTGTCCTTATAGAAATGCTTTTGAACCGAGATCACCCTGTTTTTATCATCTACCCAGAGGTCCCGGCTCCACGTATGATCCGCACCTACGATAGCGATGTCTCGGTAGCCCTCACGGAGCGCCACCATTATTGATGCGATGAGCACGTTGCGGGGGCGCGGCATCGCGAGTCCATGACGGTACAGCCAGTGGATAGGACCACGCAGACCCTCGCCGGGAGTAAGGTTGTATCTCTTTACTGTGATGTCGGCATTATTGCAGACAGAATCCGGAAGTTTCGCCTTGCAAGGCACATAAAGAGTCATAGGCCAGTCGGTCGATGCGATATTTTCCCAGAGTCTCACCACGTTGGGATCGGAAGATTTACCGTCTTGTCCTACTCGGAAGAAGTGCGGATCGGCAAGTACATAGATTTTTGGCTTCAGAAGAGTGTATGTATCCGCATTGGCAGCGAAATTGACAGCCAATGAATCAGCAGCCTTCAGTTGATCGGAATGGTTGGCGATTGTCTCTCGTAGCGAAGGCCCGTTGCCCATAACGACAAGGCGCTCATCCTTAAGTTTGCCAGCATGCGAAGGTCGACGCGACAGAATCATCACCTTCCCTACGGATGCCATGCTATCTATAAAATCTTTCAGTTTTCCCATTGTCAACGCTTTGAATATGGATAATTCTGGTCCTGGCGACTTATCACTCCGATGGTCGGGTATGGATTCCAATCGGAAAGAGTCTCACGTATGGCTGAGTCCGACAATGTCATGGTCTTGCTGCGCCGCGCGAGGATATCAGGCGAAAGCGAAGCCTTGACAGCGGGAATCCACGGAGCGAGTTTCCATGCGGCTTGCGCCCATTTTTGCGGCAGGAAAGTCTGCCGCTTCATTGCTCCGGAGTTTGAACTCATAGCCTCGGCAAGGGCTATCCATGATGCACCCTTTCCATCAGTGATATTATACACGCCACCTAAGGCATGGAGGCTTTTGACAGCCTC
>JAIDTS010000490.1 GCA_029060585.1 Muribaculaceae bacterium | reverse complement strand
CTCTTAGTAAGAGATATTGATTTTTTCTAAACTTGGCGCGCTGAGACGCGGAGGGGCGGAGGGCGCGAGGGGAGCGGCAGTTTTCGGTCGCGCTCGGAGATTGATCCCCACCTGCCGAGTCTTGGTTTTCATCTTTTCGTTGGAAATATTTTGATAATTCAATTTTATAGTGTATATTTGCAAAAAGAAATTGGATTGATATGATAACTACGAAAAATGAGCAGGAAGTTGAGACATTCCTAAAGGAGTTCAAACCCAAATTCAATATATGGGGAATAATCTTCCTGCATAGAGATAAAAATGAGGAGGCTCTTCGGGCGTTAGGTATAACCCCGGTTGCCAGAGAGGAAATTATCAAGAAAATCGAGAAAGAAGACTACTCCCATACTGTAATTGACGAAGTTTCGTATGGAGATATGTGGGTGTTTGGTCGAGATTATGATGGTACTGAACTTTACATCAAAATTTCTTTAGGAGCGCCTGGAAGCAATACGATATGCATATCTTTCCATGAGGCAGAGCATCCTCTTAATTATCCATTTAGAAAATGATTGTCATGGAGAAATATGTAGATATGAAAAGTCCCTTCACGGGAGGTAAAGTCAAGGAGATATCCACAAAAGAGATTAAGGAGTTCCGTAAAGAGAAGTTCACGGTTCATGTGCGTTACTATATGTGTGAAGATACTGGTGAGCAATTCACAACCACTGAACAGGATACTCTCCAGTTTAATGACTTATACGCACAATACCGTTTGATGCATGGTATTCCTTTTCCCGATGAGATAAGGGAAATCAGAATGCGTTATGGCTTGAATTATTCTCAGATTTCAAAAATTCTCGGATTTGGTGCGAATCAGTATGCCAAATACGAGGCTGGAGAAGTCCCTTCGGAATCAAATGGCAAGATGATTGCTGCAATAAAGGATAAAGATGTGTTACTGGATATGTTGAGGAGATGTAAGCCAATTTTTCAACTATCTGAATACGACCGAATTCTTACTTCCATACTCAAGAGTGAAGTTAGGGATGATGAGAATCCGACCCTGTTCCAAATAGTATATAGAGACAGTCGTCGGGATCTTTTTAATGGGTTCGGAAGGAAATCCATGCCCAAGCTTTTTGAGTTCGTCAGCTATGTTGTCAAGAAGCACGGAGAAATATTCCCTACTAAACTGAATAAACTGATGTTCTATTCTGATTTCTATAACTATAGGAAGTTAGGACAATCTATCAGCGGGCTGCAATACAGAGCATTGAATTTCGGCCCTGCGCCTGATCATTATGCTACAATATACGATAACGTCCCTGGCTTGGAAAAAAGATACATTGAGGCGCATGGCATGAACAGTACGATATTTAGCTTTAATGAAGGAATAGAGGTGCAGTATCTCTCAAAATCAGAAATTGAATCAATCGAGTCTGTAATTGCGCAACTTAAGAATCTGAGTGTGGCTGAAATAATACAAGCGAGCCATGAGGAGAATGGTTGGCTCAATAATAAAATTACCCATGGCCTCATTCCTTATGATGAAGCATTCGAATTAAAACTTGTATGAATCATAGAGAAACTCCCTTGCCCTTTCAGGGGGCGAGAGAGTTTCTCCGGGTTTTTTCTTCCATTAGGTTGAGCATCTTTACGGTTGCTTTGATGGCGGCTTCCGTCTGGTCGGCGTCGAGGCCGCGGGTGCGGTAGATGCGTTCGTTCCATTCCCAGGTGAT
>JAIDTS010000049.1 GCA_029060585.1 Muribaculaceae bacterium | reverse complement strand
ATAGCCGAGCTTAAGAGGCACATATCCTTTGGATTCACACGCCTGATGCGTTTTCTGGGTCAGAAATAACAAAAAAGTATTTTTTATCTTCCACTAACTGATTGAAATATAATATGCGTATTTTCCCTGATCCCTTGCAGAATCGGGTAGGGGTAGTATGCATATAATTCAAAAGTTAAATGAAAGAGCCGTGAAATATGGCAAAATACTGTGCTTTTGTTCTATATAATAAGTGATACTTTGCTACATTTCGATACCGCTTGGACTTGTTTTTTGCGATAAATTAAACTATACAAAAGCGTTGCCTAATACTTGCCAGTTGAGTCTATATGATGAGAGATTATTTGCAGGAATCATAGAAAATGACTAACTTTGCATCACGAAAAACGAGTAATGCTGACTCGCGAAAAACGAGTAATGCTGACTCGCGAAAAACGAGTAATGCAAACTCACGAAAAACGAGTAATGGTTGATGCTTATGGCTTCCTTGGATCAGTTAGTGGCGGATTCGCTGCAGGAACTACATAATATACAACAAAATAATCCCAATCTGATAATACACGGATCGGAACAACTATCACGTGTCCATATCAAACGTCTCCTTGCAATCGGTTGGCTTCAGGAAGTAATGAAGGGTTGGTATATACCATCTCATCCTGGAAGCGAGGGCGACACTACTGTGTGGTACACCTCATATTGGCTATTTGTAAAGGCATATCTCGAGTTTCGCTTCGGTGATCAATGGGTCGTGATGCCAGATGCATCGCTCGATCTTCATTCAGGGAAGACCACTGTGCCTATGCAGTTGACAGTAAAGGCTCCAGGTGCTTCCAATAATATTGTGTCACTACCATTCGGGCACACCATACTCGCGATTAAAAGTAATATTCCGTCAGATGTAGCTAAGGATACTCGATATGGAATCAATGTCTATCCTTTAGCAGATGCGATGATAAATGCATCTCCGACATATTTCGAACGGGAAGAGATTTCCGCTCGCACATGCCTGTCGATGATAAAGGATGTCAACGAAATTTTGCGTCCACTTCTTGACACCGGAGCCACTACGCGAGCGGGTCGCCTTGCCGGTGCATTTAGAAACAATGGACAGTCCCAGTTCGCCGACTTGATTATTAACACTATGAGAGAGTTTGGATATAAACTGACCGAAAGCGATCCATTCCAAACCACGCCATCAGCCCCCTTCAGATTAGAAATCTCCCCTTATGTTTCGAGAATCCGCCAGATGTGGGCCAAGATGAGACAACAGGTGATTGATAATTTCCCCATGGTCCCAGATCCAATACAGGATATCAAGGGTTATCTCGAACATGTCGATGAAAAATATCTTGAAGATGCGTATCATTCATTGTCGATAGAGGGATATCAGGTGTCAAAAGAGTTGATAGATAAGGTACGTTCAGGCACATGGCATCCCGATGAGGAGGATAGGGACCTCAAAAGAGCGCTGGTAGCCCGAGGATATTTCCAGGCATTCAATGCGGTCAAACTCTCATTGGAGAAGATTCTTGAAGGTCGGAATGCAGGAGAAGTATCTGCGGAAGATCACAGTTCATGGTATCGGCAGATGTGGATGCCATTCGTGACAGCTGGCATTCTTCAACCGTCCGATCTAATAGGATACCGGAGGGGACAGGTATATATACGCGGGTCGAAACATACACCTCTTAATCCTGATGCTGTCGCAGACACAATGGCTTTGCTGTTCGAATTACTGAGCTCCGAACCGGATGCCAGAGTAAGGGCTGTCCTTGGACATTTTATTTTTGTATACATCCATCCGTATATGGATGGAAACGGACGCATGGGAAGGTTTATGCTAAACTGCATGCTGGCATCCGGAGGATATCCATGGACAATCGTTCCAGTAGAGCGAAGAAACGAATATATGAAAGCATTGGAAAAGGCCAGCGTTGAGGAAGATATTTCCGATTTTACGAGACTTATAGCTGAACTCGTTGCAAAATAAGCGAAATTGATTATGGGAAAAATGAGTGATTTCAATCTTAGGGGGCATCTGGCTATGTTGGGGGCCAATGTATGCTGGGGACTTATGTCGCCGGTCGCAAAACTGGTGTTCGCGTCCGGACTAATCGCTCCTATCATCATGGTAGACTTCAGGATAGCAGGCGCGGCTATTCTTTTCTGGATTACCTCAATCTTCACTCCTCATGAACATGTGCCGCCCATAGATAAACTTCGTCTTTTCGGAGCGGGAATGATCGGCATCCTCCTCAATCAGGGATGCTTCATCATAGGAGTTAGCTATACCTCGCCCGGCGAGGCCTCGCTCGTCACCACCACCATGCCCATGTGGGTGATGCTTCTCGCGTGGCTCTTCCTTAAGGAACCGATCACCATGAAAAAAGCAGGAGGTATTGTGCTCGGGGCAGCCGGAGCGTTGATTCTTGTCTTAGGAGGGTCGGCTGCTATCGCTGGTGGCGACAATCCAGCGCTCGGGGATTTTATCGTACTTATGGCGCAACTTTCCTACGCACTTTATCTGACGCTATACCGCAATTTCATAAAGAAGTACTCACTCGTAACCCTGATGAAATGGATGTTCCTGTCGGCTACCATCGTAGGGCTGCCGACTACGATCGGATTCCTCAGAGACACAGACTGGTCTTCCGTATCGATGTCAGAATGGCTGGGAATCGGGTATGTTGTTTTCTTCGCTACGTATATCGCCTATATCTGCATAATGATAGGGCAGAAAAACCTTCGGCCAACGATAGTAGGAATGTATAACTATGTCCAGCCTATCGTGGCGACCATTGTAGGAATTACGCTCGGGATGGATCATTTCTCGATTCCAAAGGCTATAGCAGTTGTACTAATATTCTCCGGAGTGTATCTCGTCACTATATCCAAAGCGGCTCCATCGGATAAAGATGCATGATCGTATATATCAGGTGGAGTGTGCAAAGGGGAAGGAATCATTCATCAAGGCGGAAATCGATCTCCAAAGCAATCTCTTTTCTGAAGTCTTTCTGGAATGCAAGTCGTGGACTACCATCGGACGTATATATTATTCCGCAGAAGCTGAATCCAAGTCTGTGGAGTGCGTTCAGCATCGGTCCGTTGTCTGCATGAGTGTCAATTCGTATGTTGTCGATCATTTCCTTGCAGTAGCCTACGCAGACTTTAAGCATTCCACCGGCACGGCCGCTTGAAGCGATGCGGTGGATAGTGCCATAGGGTTTGTCGTTGAGCCACTTTCCCCTCTCTATCAACTTATATGTAGGATCATCGCCCATAATGAAGGCGAAAACCATCAAGATACTTCCCTCCTCGTCTTCGGCGAGATAATGGTTTCCCCGAGCAATATCATGCATAATTGTATCTCGGTCGGGATACGCTCCCGTCCACTGGCTTAGATTGCCTTTTGATCGCATATATTTTTTCGCAGCACTATAAACATCCAGTATTCCATCTATATCCCTCGCGGAGCTACGCCTAATAGAAAAATCCGGTTCCATAATGAATTAATAATATTGTAGAACAATTTTACCTAATCTTTGGTTTTTTTTGATTAAATTTGCAACCATGAAAAAGAAACTTAACTATATCATGGGAGCTATAATCGCTTCCTCATGTATCTTGGAGGCAGCAGCTTCCGATTTCAACGAGAATTTCTGCGACAGTACGTTGCGTGTAGACTATATATTCGGAGGTGGACCATCAGGAGTTCGCCTTATGCTCGACTCGCAGTCGAAGCAGAAGGGCTGGGCTGGGCGACGCCACAGGCTCAACGATGTGCCTGTAGCCGGCAACGGCACTATAATGGTGACCGATCCGCAGACGGGAGACACCCTCTACCGCAATACGTTCTCCTCCCTCTTTCAGGAATGGATATATACTCCGGAAGCGCAGACCAAGGACATGGCGTTCGAGAATTCGTTTCTCGTTCCGCTGCCTAAAAAAGCGGCCGACATCACAGTAAGCCTCCGCAGCAACCGACATGAGGAGATCGGCCGAGTCACCCACCGCTACCGTCCCGACGATGAACTCGTTGCGCTGCGCGGAGATTCGCCTGCAGAACATAAGTATATCCATAAGGGGGGCGAGCCGAGCGAGGCCATCGATATCGCTATCCTTGCCGAAGGATATCGGCAGGAAGAAATGGACACGTTTATCAACAGAGCAACCAGAATAGCGGAAGAAATCCTGAGCTATGAACCTTTCGCATCGAATAAGGACAAATTCAATGTAGTGGCAGTCATGACTCCATCGAAAGAGAGCGGCGTAAGTATTCCCTTGAAGGGGGACTGGAAAGACACTGCCTTTGAGTCGCATTTCAGCACTTTCTATTCCTCGCGCTATCTGACCACTCCGCGAGTATGGCGACTGCATCGCTCGCTCGAGGGTATACCCTATGAACACGTACTTGTCCTCGTCAATACTCCGGCATATGGCGGAGGGGGCATCTACAACAACTATCAGATAGCAACAGCCGACCATGCACTTACGCTTCCGGTGGCCGTACATGAGTTTGGACACAGTTTCGCGGGTCTTGCCGACGAGTATTTCTATACAGAAGAGGAAGACGGAACATATCCGCTGGATGTCGAGCCATGGGAGCAGAACATCACGACCATGGTGGATTTCGACTCAAAATGGAAGGATATGCTCAGTCCCGGCGTTAAGGTGCCTACTCCCTGGACCGACGAGGGAGGATCGCGGGCCGACCGGATGAAGCGTGCCGGAGAGGAGAAAAGGGGAGAAGTAACGGTCGGAGCCTTCGAGGGAGGAGGCTATCGAGCGAAAGGAGTCTACCGCCCGGTCGAGACTTGCCGCATGCGCGACAACCACAATCCGACATTCTGTCCGGTATGTGAGCGAGCTATACGACGCGTCATCGACTTCTATACATCTAATTAATTTCAAGGCCCCGTTTAAACGGGGCCTTATTTAAAATTTATAGGTGGCCATTAGATGAGTGCCTAACTGCTGGCTTTTAAAGTAAAATCTATAGCCTATTCCTACCGCTCCGGGAGCGTAATGATGCACGAGCGTAATATCCGGATAGTGGGTGTGCCTCTCATAGAAATCCAGACCGGCAGTAAGATAGAGATTCTTATGTAGGCGGTAGTTGACGCTGGCCTCAAGATGGTCGAAAGTAGTAATGCCGTTGTCTCCGCCTTCTATCTCAACAGTATGTCCGTTTGGGCGGAGCATCCATTGGTGGTCGGTATCGAAGTTATTATGGGTTCGCACCCAATAAAGCTGGTTGGCTAACTTTACAGATACCTTATCGTCGGCCAAAGCCCAGTTTACGCCGGTTTTTAATGAGAAGCCGGTGCCCCAGCTGTAGTTGCGGTGATAGTCTCGGTAGAAGTCGGTGGAGACCCCCGCGAGTGCCACTAAGTTAAGATGAGTATAACCGTCGAGAGACATCTTTCGGTCAGGAATATATCTGACCATCATTCCTCCACCGACCGATGCGGGAACCCCGAGTTTGTAAGGAACGGTCTCCGGAATTATCTCGCTTTGCTTCTCTTTCCTAATAGTGTCGGAGTCAAAGAAGTCGAAATGTTGGTAGAGTCCGATGTTCAGGTTGATGCGCTCCCTGTCTATTATTTCTTTGCTGAGAAGTCGGCCCATGATCTCGATCCTGCTGAGGAGAGGCTGAGTCTTAAGAGCCTGCAGTTCGATGTTGAAGGAGAAGTAATCATATGGAATCCTTGTGCTTTCCTCAAATCTATCGCCATATTCGATGTTGATCTCAGCGGCGGGACCGAAACTATAGCCTGATGTCTCAATCATAGTAAGCATGCGTGCCCCCAAAGATGCCTCGATGCTTATTGGAGGCAGTCCAAATCTTCTGCCTGTGGTAGCGCGTTTTTTCCAAGCCTGTCCCGAAACGATTCGAGTTATTCCCCTCATGGGGTCGATCAGGAATGCGGCCAGTTCGCGACCTAAGCGTTCGCCACCTGTCTTACGGTCGTCGAGAATGAGGTCTGACGCGCGGTAGAACACCTCGCCAAGTGCAGCTCCGCCGATGGGAGTTGCTATGATATCGTTGGTGGATGGATACTCGCATTCCATAAACAACTCCCACATAGCGCTTCCCCCTATGGCGAAGAGTTCCGACTGCCAGTAGTTGAATCCGTTGGAACGTCCGGCATTGTAGAAGATCGACCCATTGTAGGGGTGTGCGAACATGTTTGTGTTCAGATGATCGTTGTCCCACTCAAAACCATGCTTGAAGTTTTCCTTAATAGTCTTCCATGAAATATGGGCATAATGTCCGTCGAGGGCATATCGGTCGAAAGCCCAGAGACCCATATTCATGCCTAAAACCTCCGCGCCCGCTCTCCAGAAATGCTTCTTCTCGTGGAATAGCATATCAGCGCTGTCCGGAACAACCGGAGTGTAGATGATGTGTCGATATGGCACACGATGGCGGTAGTCGCCCCGTTTCCATTTATTGCCGTAAGCATGGCGGTTTACGTTAGTTTTCAGGGAATCAAGGAAGTCGTCATATCTATTCTGAGGGTAAACGGGCAACGCCAAGGTCAATGCGATGGCGAGAAATGCAATTATGGAAAAAATGCGTTTTCCTGTCATATCTTCAGTTAGATTGTCTTATGCGGATGATTGCAATCGCAAAATTAATCAAAATATCTTAAAATAACAAACCCCGTACTCTCGTCCGGGGTTCATTGTATTCAAAAAATATTAAACGATTTAATGTGTCTACGGAAGATTCCGTTATTTCAGTATTCTTACATTGGAGAAAGAGTATGGTGCTACTTCTACGGAACCACTGAAATCGATAGTGGTTGTTGCAGGTTTTACATCAGTGTCGCGCGGATTACCGGTCAGTGTCATGAATTCGGCCTTGCCTGTGGGGTATCCATCGAGGTTTACCTCTATGCCTACTGGAAGCATGTTGGCTATCCTCACGATGGTGTCTCCTGTCTTTTCATCGATTACAGTCGAAACTCCGAAGCGATTGGTCACATCGTCGCTGCTGACAGTCTTCGGCGCTTTTCCGCATTTGCCGCAGCATTTCTCCTGAAGTTCTATTGAGGCCGGAACGTAAGTGGTGCCGGAATTGGCACTATACATCTGCTGTACGTAATAGTCTGGAGAAACGGAAATGCTCTCGTTGTCGAAGTAGATCAGATCGGGGCGCCATTGTGTGCGTCCCTTCTTCGACAGCAGAGGAGCGTAGGAAGTCATTGTCACTACATCGGCATTGCGCTCAACATCAGTGAGATATAGTCCGATAGAGAGGGCACATTCAAGATTTGATTCCCGTCCCGGATAGTGAGAGGCGTATTCGCCGAGGTATACCTTTGGACCGTTGCGGTCATAACGGTCGTAGAAGTCGCGGTGGTTGACATACCATCCGGGCGCCACATAATAGTGCTCGTCAACGATGTCCACATTTTCCTTGCGAGCGAAATCCCATCCTTCTTCATAGTCCGATCCCTCGAAGAAGGGGCCGACTGTGCCTACAACCGTGATATCCGGATATTTAGCGTTGACCGCATCGCGAATCATCTTGAATCGCTCCTTGAAAGCCTCGCTGATCAGGTCTTCATTCCCTATTC
>JAIDTS010000489.1 GCA_029060585.1 Muribaculaceae bacterium | reverse complement strand
GTGTAGATCTCTCCCGTCAGCGCGAGGTCCACATAGTCGCTCAAGGCGGAATCATAGCCGCCGTTGCGCATGTAGAATCCGCGGTTGTAGTCATCGCCGAAGGTAGGGAAGATTATGCCCGAGGAATATTCCTTGCTGAATGGGAAATATCCGAAGGGAAGGGCAAGGGGAAGCGGGACGTCTGCCACTACCATGTAAGCAGCTCCAGAGACTACGTCCTTGCCGGGGCGCATCTTGCCTCGCGTCAGTTTTATGTAGAAATGAGGATGGTCGTGCTCGTCGCAGGTGGTGTAGATGGCGTCTTCGGCGAAGAAACTGCCGTCGGCCATCTTCTTGGAGCGTCCTCCCGTCAGATAGCCTTCTCCCTGCTCGGTGATGATATCGGTGATGTAGCCTCGCTGGTTCTTGAAGTTATACGACATCGTCTTCGATTCATAGGTGTCTCCACCGTCCTTGAACACCGGCTTTCCCTGAAGCTCCCCTACGCTGTCTATCCTTCCGTTGGCATAGACGGTGGTCGAATCCATGACCATCTTGATCTCGTCGGCATTGAGCTTGAAGTTGCCGTATTCCACTTCTCCGTTGCCGTAGAAATAGGCGAGCTTGTTTCCGATTAGCACTACTGAGTCTTTGGCTGAGAAGGCGACTCCGTTCTCGAGATCCGCTTTCTCTCGGTTGATGCGTGTCATTCCTGTCCGGTCGTTTTCAATAGTGTCGGTCTCTTCGAATTCCTCGGTCTCCACTGCGGTGATGGAATCGGTCTCAGCTCCGGCTGCTCCGATGGAGTCACTCATGAGCTGGTCGGGAAGCAGAGCCGGTGTCCGCAGGCTGTCCGTCCATGCTCTCAGCGAGTCAGGGTCAAGAGGCATGATTCCCACGAGTGTGTCTCCCTCCGGCAGGTTGGTTGCGATGATTTCAGGATGTTGCGTCCCCTCCCCTCCTATTGAATCAGGAGCGGATACGTCCGCGCTTCTCGCTGTCTGGCGCATGGATGGTTGTGCCAGCATGAGGGCGAGAAACGACATCGCAAGCAATATTAAGAAAAATCGTCGCATAATAGGCGACAAATTTACAAAAAAATCTTGACATAGCACCCATCTTTTAACATAAAATAAGAAAAGGCCCACTCTTTTCAGAGCGGACCTATTGATATCTGCATTTCAATATTTTTAGCTTCTGACAGCTGATAGCTGACAGCTGATAGCTGATAGCTCATTATCAGAACGCTCCGATAGCAAGGTTGGTCAGCCAGATCCAGAGCGGGCAGAACCCGATGAAGAGGATCACTGAAAGGGTAAGAGATGATGTACCCGTTGCTACATACGTATCATACTCGTCGGCGATGATGATTCCGGAGAATGCCGGCGGAAGGGCGGCTGCCACTACAAGCATCTTCAGGTTGAGGGGATCCATCTTGAAGACGAGACCGAGGATCAATACCACTGCCGGCATCATGATCATCTTCATGATTGAGCCGAGCACGGCCTGCCAGTTGATCTGAATCTTGATTGCGGAAAGTGTGATACCGGCTGAGAATACTGCCATTGAGGCATTTGCCTTGGCGATAAGGTCGAAGGAAGGACTGAGTTCCTTAGGCCAGGGAATTCCGGCTACGACCCAGATCACTGCAAGGATAGGAGCCCATGCTACAGGCTGCTCGAGTGCGTGAAGCACCGGCTTCCATGCGCTTTCTTTTTTCGCTGTCGACCCTGGATTCTGCTTCTCAAGAGATGCGTTCATCAACGAGAGGCCTACAGGAATACCGATTGCGTTCACCACTATACCTACGATTGCTACCACGAGGGCGACTGCGGGAGAGGTTCCGAAGATAGGCTCAAGCACCGCAAAGCCAAGGAATCCGATTGTCGGAGATCCACTGATCAGGGCTGAGACGGCGGCGTCAGCGCCCGTGTTCTTCTTAAAACAATATTTGAAGACAAAGTAGACGATCATGAAACAGGCCATGATACCTATGGTAGACACGATTGTCAGCTTGATGTCCTTCACAAGATCCGCGCGGGATGCCTGTACTATTGATACGAAAAGGGCGGCTGGCAATGCGAAGTCAAGCACGACCTTGTTGAATTTCTTGGAGTCTTCTCCATTGAAGGCGCCTTTCTTGCCTGCAATGAAACCTGCAAGCATCACCACTATGATAGGGACGATGGCGTATAGGATTACGTGCGATATATTCATAGTAGAATTA
>JAIDTS010000488.1 GCA_029060585.1 Muribaculaceae bacterium | reverse complement strand
TACCGGCATCGGCGGCAGTGTCTCGCTCACATGGCAGATGTAACTTTTCTCCATATTGCTTGTCTATATTTATATAACCAAAACTTACCTATATGAAAAAAATATTGTCAATAATCGCTTCGCTTGCCATTGCCGGAACCGCGATGGCACAGTCAGACACCATACCTGCCAGCTACCCAGGCGGAGAGAAAGCTCTGTCGGCTTATCTGGCAAAGAACCTCAAGTATCCGCAACCTTCGATCAATAACGGCATCGAAGGAGTAGTCAACGTGAAATTTGTGGTGAAGACCGACGGCGCGCTCGACAAGCTATCGATCGTGCGCCTCGTAGACCCTGACCTGGAGGCAGAGGCTATCCGTCTTGTCAAGGGTATGCCTGCATGGACTCCGGCTACGGTAGACGGCACTCCGGTTGAAAGTGAATCGAACGTGGAGGTGATTTTCTCTCTGCCGGAGTAAGATAAAGAGGCCGTATATCTGAATCTCAAGGCCTTCATTTGAGATCAAAACACTGATGAAACGATTAATACTATTACTTATCCTATCAATCCCGATATTCCCCCTTTTTTCGGCAAAAGCAGAGGGGGAAAGTCTTTTTATACCTCAGATTGTAAAGATCGAAAAAGAGTCGGAGATCGATTCCCTTATGTTGGAGGGAGTCGACATCATACGTCGGCGCGGTGATATCCTGCTTTGCCTTTTTCCGAATAGGGCGACGCGCGGCGGAGATGCCATCACTCGTCAAAGGTCCATCGTTCCTGCCCTTGACAAGGCAAAGTCATTTTATGACGCCGGATCCATACAGTCCGGTGCCTCCACTGGCACTCCATATACCGGGAAAGGGGTGGTGGTAGGCATATGCGATATAGGCATAGATCCGCTTCATCCCACCTTTCTTGATTCCGAGGAGCGCTCGAGAATAAGGCGCGTGGTACAGTATGTCGAGCATGAAGGAATCAGACTGGAACTCGAGGGTGAGGAAGCCTATCGAGAATGGCAAACCGATGATCCCGATATGTATCACGCCACTCATGTCTGCGGCATCCTCGCCGGAGGAGGCGCCGGAACCCCTTATTCTGGAATTGCTTCCGATGCAGAGATAGTGGTCACTGTCTCTACCCTTACTGAGGTTGGCCTTTTAGCTGGCGTGGAGGACGTTATAGACTATGCTCAGGAGGCCGGGAAACCTGCCGTCATCAATATCTCAGTCGGCAGCTACACCGGGGCGCACGACGGCAGTTCGCTTTTCTCACAGTATCTCGACATGTGTGCCGACGATGCTATCATTGTGCTTTCAGCTGGCAACGAGGGCTCGCATAAGAATACACTGATCTCGGGATTCTCCGATGAACTCCGTACCCTGTCGTTCCGACTAGGCAATAGGAGCTGGGACGAATATGAAATGTATGGCTCCACTGAGATATGGAGTGGTTCTGGGGTGCCGCTCCAGGTGTCGCTCGGTCTATACGACACTAATGAGAAGCGGGTAATACGCTGGCTTGAGCCATTCCGGCTTACCGGAGGTGACAGCCTGAAGTTTTCATGGAATGGATCGGATTATTCCGAAGGGTTCCCCTTTAAGGGAGAACTTACCGCACTCGGATACGTGGATTTTGAAAACGGGCGGCACTGCACATCGCTTGGTTATGAATTCATTGCTGAAGAGCAATCTTCCGCAGGCTCATGGGCACGATATGAGCTCGCTGTCGGTGTAAGCGGCTCTCCGGGCGATGACGTGGAAGTCTATGCCGACGGCATCTACACCCGCTTGTCGGCAGGTGCGTCAAGTCCGCTGCCGTCGTCAGAACGTTCGGTAAGCGATCTGGCGTGTGGCTTCAACGTAATCAGCGTAGGAATGTATGGTAACCGCGATTCCGTTCCGAGAAACCATCCCGAGGTGTTGCTTGACGACGAGGTATACTGGGAATCCACTGGATACGAAGCAGGCGCTCCGGTTGTCCATAGCAGCTTCGGGACCTTGCGCGACGGGCGTGTAACTCCTCTAACGACCGCTCCCGGTGCCGACCTTATGTCGGCCTTCAGCCGTCCCTTCCTTGAGTCCTATCCATTTCATCCGCATCAGCGGCTTGGCGACACCGTATGGGTCGATGAGGGTGGCACCTCTATGGCAGCCCCATACGTGGCGGGATATATCGCCACCTGGCTCGAGGCCGTCCCAACCCTCACTTCTGCCGACGTCATAAGCATCATAATGCAGTCTAACCGTCATGGAATCACAGACCCCGAGGATCCTCATATAGGGGCCGGATATTTTGACCCGGTCGCAGGATTACGGTTGGCCCTACTAACCGGGGGAGTCGGTTCGGTGGATACCCCGGTCGGAGTGCTCCCACCCGACGAGTACATAGAGGTCTATGACGCTGCCGGAATGAAAAGATACGCCGGACTTGCCTCTGGGCTGTCCGGCGTAGGTAATGGTCTGTATGTAGTGAAGACGACGCGAGGCGTCTATAAGAAGATCATATGTCCCTGACCCCACGGGATGGACGATGCCCTAATATCAGAATGGCTGGCGCATCCCGTTGATATTGCGGTTATTGTTGTTGCGGTTGCTGTTCCGGTTGTTGTTGCGGCGCGAATCGAAAGGATTGGCTCCGAACTCATCATCCTCTTCATCCTCCTCGTCCTCCTGCTGGGTCTGTCGGTTGTTCTTATTGCTCTTTGGTTTGTTCTTCTTAATCTTTGCTGGCTTCTGAAGGTCAAGGGCCGTCTCAAACACATTCCACGTCTGTTCCATATCCCAGTTTTTCTTCACGTTTATGATCTTTGGATAGTAATAGACGAGGTCCGGCTGGATGGCGATAAGTATGTCCTTGCCAACGGAGTCAGTTTCGATCGGAACGATACTATAGCCGATACTGATGAGACTGTCTACGATCTCGCTGTCGCTCTTCGGGGCAACGAAAGCCTTGACAGGGGTTGGCGGCCTGTTAACCTGTATTGAGTCGGAGGAAAGAGCCTGGGCGTTTATGGAATCTAACGGCAAATTACCGATGGAATCAAGGTGATCCGCAGGAATGGAATCCACAGGAATTTTCATAATGGAGTCATTTGTGGACGCCGGAATTGTATCCTGTATCAAGACCGCGATGGTGTCGGATGGTATAGAAGGCTCTCCGAATACTTTTTGCAGCCTGTAGCTGCCCGTAGTGTATCTTCCGTCGCCGTTGAAGTCCTCGTAGAGTCGGGCGTAGTATTTCCCGGCGTCGATCCCTACGAAATCGGCCGAGCCATTGACTACGGGTGCGGTATACTTGGGTTTGTCGCCCGATGCCATCAGCTGTACGAAGGCCGGTATCGCCGGCTCGAGACCCTGAAGTGTTATCTTCAGGTTTGAGAGGTCTTCGGGTGCCTTTGTCTTGAATTCATAAGAAAGCTTGTCGCTGTTGATTCCGTATATGTCGGTGGCTGCGAGCGAATCGACCGAAAGGCGGTAGGCTGCCCCTCTTTCCCATGGATATTCAATCTTAAAGCGTCGTTCTGACAGAGTGTCTGCCCTCTCCAGAACGTATTCCCCTTTGACCGGGAGCCATACTGTGTCTTGCTTGAACTCCAGCTGGAACGCGTAAGGGTCGATTCTTGAAAGAGGTATAGGCACTTCTATCGCCAGCGGATCCGTGATGCTTGTCTCCGGGCCTTTGGCGCTTATCTTGAATGTAGGAATCTTTGGTGCCTCCTTCTCTTCTTCCTGCTCCGCCTCCTCTATCACATTTCCTGCTCCGGCAATGGAATCCGGAGGTAGGACAGAAATGGAATCGGCGGTAAGCTCGGATGCCGGCTTGTCGCTGTTCTTTTTGTCGCTGTCTTTCTTTTGCGTCTTCTTTTTCTTTTGGTTCTTTTTCTTCTTTGATGTCTGCTCCTTCGGCTTCATCAACTTAACCGTATCGTTGATCTGGGTCTCAATGCCGGTGAGCAGTTCCACATTTGTATATTTCAGGGCAAGCTTCAGAGTGTCACGAGACGCAAGTTCCTTGGGAAGCCAAAAGATCAGGGTATCGTTGCCTACAGTGCGTTCCGCCTTGAGAGGTGATGGGAACGCCTCGTCATCGGCTATCTTTATTTCCGGCTGCATCTTGGATGGGGAGTTGAAGATGAACTGCAGCTTGGTGGAATCGGGACGCGTGTAGCTTACGAGATACTGTGGCTTGAGTCCGGTGTTGTACATACGCAGCAGCACATTGTTGGGCAGATAGCGCGTTCTTTCACGCTGTATAACCGTGTCTACGGCCCCGGTATATAGATCGCGGATGGTGTCAGAAGTCATTATCCGCTCCGAGGTCGGGCGGATGATGTCTTCAAACCATGCTATGTCTTCTTCCGGATTTGCGTAGTGCTTATCATTGTCGAGATCCTTGAGGGCAAAAAGCCTGTAAGTCGTATCCTGAAGACCCCGTATGATAAAGCGACCATATTCGTCCGTTCGGGCCAGACGCTCGAAAGGTATCCGGATGAAGGCAGAATCCTCCTTTGATATGTATGCTCCCACAAAGACACCCTGCTGGGGCTCCATGTCTTCGGCTCCGAGCACCATGCCCGAGATGCGCAGCGAGTCGAGGACCGGACCGGTCGAGAATGTGTAAGCGAAGCCCGAGAGTTTGTTGGCCTCGTTGTTGTCCTCGATGGCATCACCGAAATCTATGGTATAGGTGGTGTTGGGCAGCAGAGTGTCGGTTATGTTGACCACAACCCTCCGTCCTCTTGTAGAGACGCGGGGAGTGTTTTTCGTAGGAGGGGAAAGCACTACCTTCTGGAATGCATCCTTGACATTGACGAGCTCGTTGAAGTCTATGTTGATGTTGCTCGGATCTACGTTGACTGAGCCTGGTGCCGGATTGGCCCGGACGAAGCGCGGTGGGTCCTCGTCGCGCGGACCTCCCGAAGGGTTGCCGATCGAGGCGCAGCCCCACAGCAGGAGCACACACGCAAGCGCGCCTCCCAGTACTCCTATATGTTTTCTGAATGATTTCGATGCCATTCTAATAACCTTTTAACCTAATAACCTCATCACCATCAACTTTCACTTGAGAAAGTTGAATATTTAATAATTGTGCCTGTATTCCGGTGGCAGTATCTTGCGCGGATCGGCTGTGTCTGCCTTTATGACTATCATCCTTTCCTCTCCCTTCCAGGGGAGTGGAGTGTGATACACTTCATACTCGACTCTTACGGGGACACATCCGAGCATCATCCTCTTCATAAGGGCCGCGAGTGAATCTCCTTTCACGCTAAACCGCACCTCCTTGAAATATAAGGGGTCGGGGTCTCCGAGCTCCTTATATGGAATCATGGATCCTTCGAAAGTTTTGATTAGCGCACCCCGACGCTCCATGTTGGTTATATAGCCGTATTTCACGGCATTGTCCGTATGGGGACGGAAAAACCAGATCCATCCGAAAAGTATCAAGAGAAGAAAAGCGACTACTGCTGCCAGTTTCCATTTCCATTTCTTTCCGGGGCCTGTCATTATGCCGCTGAGCGGAGATTCCTCTTCTTCGATCCAGTAGTCTGGATCTTCGGGGTCGAGCTTAGGCGCTTTTGGACGTCTGGGAGGCTCGGGAGCCGCCGCTGAATCATAATAGTCATTTTCCTCATCTGGGTCGTCATTTTCCTCTTCGTTGTCATCTCCCTCTTGGTCTTCGTCGTCAGGCTTCCTTCCGAATAGACTCCTGAGCGTGGATCTCCTCGGTGTCTCAGATTCCGGCTCGGAATAATAGTCGTTTTCTTCGCTGTCTGTGTTGTCTTGCTTTTCCGGTATAGGATCTTCGTCATGATATGGCGAATAGTATTCCTCTGGAGCGTGAGGCATCCTGCCGGCTTCTGGGCCGGCATGGATGGAGTCGTCGGAGTTCAGGTCAAGCTCGTCGTCCCAAAGATCGTTATCAGCCTCGTCGTCGAGGTATCTGTCGTCATCGTATCTCATTCTCTTATCCCGGTTTTTTGCTTTCCGTTCCGATCGGAGGTGGCTCCAATCCAGATTACGGTGAATATTCCAAGTGCAATCAGCATCACTGTCTGCCCGCTCCACTGGAGGATGGAGAAGGCGGCTCCCTCTACATCTGCCACTCCATAGACTGCGAGCCCGAACATAATGGCGATATTCCAGGGACCCAGTCCCCCGTTGCTCGGCACCGCCATGCCGATGGAGGAGAACACGAACGCCACGAGGCATGGCAGAAGACCGAATGCGAGTTCCGAGCCGCTGCATAGTGCGCGAGTGAAGCTGAAGGCGTAGAAGGCTACATAGAGCTGAACGAAATAGCATCCCCATATGGCTATGGTCAGAAGCAGGAAGCGCCATCTTCCAGGCATCGTCGCAGTAACGGCGAAGCCTCGCCAGATTTCGCCCACCCACTGCCTCAGTTTGCTTACAAACCTCGAATTCTTATAACGGCGTAGCAGGAACACTCCCGCCACTATCGCGCAAAGCGCGATTCCCCAGGCCGCCGGCGAATAAAGGATCCTTAGGATACCTTCCCCTATGGGGTATTTGGCCATGAATGCCGCAAGTGCGGGAGCTGCGAGAACGGCAGTCAGAAGTATCAGAAAAAGCACCATTATGGAGTCAGCCGTACGGTCAGCTACCATGGAGCCCATTATGGTCGTAAACTTGGCGTCGGAGCGTCTGGCAACGAAAGTGCACCTCCATAGCTCTCCCAGGCGCGGAAGCAGCAGGTTGAGCGCATAGCATCCGAAGACCGCGCATGTTAGCTCCATAAAGGTCGACCTAACATGAAGGGCGTCAAGCTGGATGCGCCAGCGCATCGCCCTGAAGACATGGGAGAAGATGCTTATGCCCATCGCGCATAGAATCCACCAGTAGTCGACTCCGTGGCTGAGTATCTCGATTGTCTTGCGAAAGTCTACCTTACGAAACAGATACCATATCAGCACCACCGATAGGATGACCGGCAATATGTATTGCAACGCTTTCTTCATGTTCTGTCTTGTTCAGATTTGGCCGGTCAGGTTGCCGTAAATCTCGAATGCGCTTCTGATTTCCTCTTCTGTCGGACATATATCCCATTGCGGGTCCCCGATTTCGTTAAGAAGGGTGAAGTTTATTCTCTCCGGAGAGGTATTCTTCTTATCGTGTCGCATGAGGGATATCAGTGTCTCGATGTCGGTACACCTCACTCCCGCTACCGGATAATGCTCCTTAAGCATGGATGCGTATGGATAGAGATTGGCAGAGGGCATGCAGCCCTTACGCCCTTCCACCTCGCATATTGATGAGAGTACCATCTCCCAGAGTAGGCCGTGAGCTACAGCTATGCCGTGAGCCAGAGGCTTCCCTTTCATCAGTGCAAACGATTCCAGCGCGTGCCCGGCCGTATGCCCGAAATTGAGGATCTTTCGTTCTCCCTTTTCTTTCGGGTCGCGGGTCGTAACCCCTGTCTTTATCTCTATGCACCGCAATATCCATGGCAGAAGCAGTCGGCGGTCGTCGAGAAACCTGTCTATATCGAGCAATGCCGCATACATCTCCGGATCCGCTATCAGGGCGGTCTTTAGCATTTCGGCATATCCTGAAAGCAGTTCTTCTTCCGGCAGGGTGTCGAGGGTCTCCGGAATGATCACCACGTCCTTAGGCATCGCGAAAACTCCAACCTCGTTCTTAAGCCCGTCGAGATTGATGGCGGTCTTCCCTCCGGTAGCGGCGTCCACCATTCCCAATAAAGTCGTCGATACATTTATGCAGTCAATGCCGCGCTTGAATGTAGCTGCCGCGAATCCTCCGAGATCGGTTGTCATACCTCCCCCAATGCAGAATAGTGTCGAGCGGCGTGTGGCTCCTTGTGTCGACAGCATGCGCCAGACCTTAATGAGCGACTCCACGTCTTTGTGGTCGTCGCCGGCAGGTATTACGCAACGTGGCAATCCGCCCAGATAAGGAATCTGCTCTGCGAGACGGTCTACCACGAGTTCCGATGTATTGGAGTCTGCGAGCACATAGGGAGAGGCTGCGTCTATGATGTCAAGCACAAGGGGTAGCATATCGGCGAATTCCTCCATCGAGGGGAAGATGCCCCAGGCTTTTTCCTCCTCAAACTTTTCTTTGGGAATCGGTCCTGTACATACGGCCATGGTTCTTATTCCAGATGCTACACCGGCGCGCACTCCGAGGGGAGCGTTTTCTATCACGATTGCTTCCTCTGGTCCCACTCCCGCCTTCTCGAGGCCACGCAGGTATGGCTCCGGATCAGGTTTCCCTTTTGTGACGTCGTGAGCCGTCACCATCATTCCATCCTCAAACACCCCGGGATAATCCTTTCTTACGTTGTCGATCAGTGAAGCCTGTCCGCTACCTGTCACCAATACACAACGGATACCTCGGTCGCATAGTGTGCGGAGCATCCGGTCGGCTCCGGGCATCGGTTCGTTGCCTCCTATCTCCTTGAAGATTCTGGTTTTGTAATCGTAAAGGGCTTTGCGTTTCTCCGGGTCGCAAGGATGTCCGAATTCGCGTTGCCATATAAAGTCGATCGTAGCCGCGCCTGTCATACCTTCGTAGAGGTAGAATTCGTCGCGGCTGCAATGTATGTCGTTTTCCTCCATCATCTGTTTCCAGGCGAGGGTATGGTATTTCATGGAGTCGTAAAGGACTCCGTCCATGTCAATCAAAGCAGCTTTAATCATACTGCAAAATTAGTAAATTTCGCTTGATTATCCGCTTTTTTCACATTTTTTTTCTTTTAAGATCATGCAGAATGCTACGGCCCCAGCCTAAGGTAAGCCAGGGCCGTCTCATTTCCAATCTTTATTCCCGGGCGTAGGAGAGAACTGTCGGCGACTCTACGTCAACTCCGAATTCTTTTGCCTTGGCCAGGATGGCACGGGCAAGTTTCGGCTTCAGGTCTTCCGGACAATAGCGGAAATATGCTTCTGCGGCCCTTACATGTGCTGCGTCAGGCATAGGGTATTCACGTCGTTCAGGAAGTCCGAACACACTTGCCGGAAGTTCCTTCTTTTCTTCATAACTCAATCTGTCGTTCATAGTAAATGAAATTTATTAAGGTTTATAATCTTAGCTGTCTCGCTAAGTTATAGATATAACGTTTCAGCTCCTGTAATGGTCAATCCATTAACCATCTTTGACATATCGCCATGACTGATGTATCCCCCTGAGGGATCATCTTTCTTCGCTTGGCGTTTCGCGGATTGAGAGCAGACCTCCTTTCTTGGCTCCTACATAGGCCGTGTATTGAATGTTGCCGCGGATAATATCGCTTATATAGACCGGTTGTCCTATACAGAGGGTATGGACGGTCACGATGTCGCTCGACTTCAGTTTGATATTCTCTGATCTGAGTATGCGGAATCTCATATGGGCTACACATTCCAGCTCGCATATCTTGCCGTCGTTCCAGCTGAGTTCTATTCTGTCTCCGGGTAGGTATTTCCCCGTGTCTATGATTGTGTCATCATGGAATCCTGACTGGTCGTCGTTATTGGTGTTATCCTCCAGGCTTTTCTTAAACGATTCCCAATCCTTCATTCCATTGTATCGTGCAAGTATGTTCAGGGTTGTCGTTGAGAATTCTCCTTCGTATGGGATGTAGCCCCATATCCTTTTGATTGACGATAGGCTGAGTGAGTCTCCTGTGATTTGTTGGATCTGTCTGCTGAGGTCGTTGAATCCTGTCGGTGTGGTTGGCTCATATCCGAGGTTTTCATTGGTTATCCTTACGAGGGCAGCCAACGCTTCTTTATTTTTCCTGTCCATGGCGGTTTGATAAATAGAACTATTCAATCTATATAGTGAAGTGTGATGAAGACTGATAGAATGAGGCAGATTGCAGAGAGGATATATGTGATTGTCTTTGAGGATATTATCCTGTAAGGCAATGAGGTCGTCTCGTGCAGATGAGGGTCTTTTTCGAGGATTGACAGACCCTCGATGCGCCTTTTGGGATCGGCAGCCATAAAGCGTGAGGATGCTACCGACAGCAGGTGGTTGTTACTGGCCTTGGCAATGTCGCCGATCAGGACTCCTAATGAGTAATAATCTGTCTCCGGTGTAGGTCTGGAATCTGGCGATGTCAGTTCAGGTGCCATATATCGCTTTGATCCCGCCGGATTTTTCAGTATAATATAGTCATCGCTGTCCGACAGATTGAAGTCAATGATCTTTATGGTATCGCCCAGATAAGGTATAAGTATATTTTCCGGTTTGAGGTCCCGGTGGCAAATCTGCTTGCCGTGGAGATATCTAAGGGCATCGGCCGCCTGGCGTGCGACTGATGTCGCTTCTTCGGAAGATATATGGCCAGTGGAAAGCTTTTCCGCGAGCGTGACGCCATCGATATATTCCAGAATTATCCTTTTCCCGAGGCCGTCGACGGTCTCGATTCCGATAGTACGCCGGATATTCGGATGGTCGAGCGTCATGCCTATCTCGAATTCCTTAGCCATACACATATTGTAGACCGGATCTTCCCGATATTCTTTGCGAAGCCCTTTAAGCACAAACCGCTTGCCATAGCGCGTAGCGGTATGGATCTCGGTTGCACCGTGCTCCGAGCAGTAAAGCATATCGATGTTGGAGAACTTATTGGAGAAGATTCCGCCCAGGTCTTGGCTCGTGCTTTCCTTATCGGTATATATGCCGGAATCAGAATCGGAAATTTGCTGATCCTGAAAATCAGGGGAGAGGTAATACTCTTTTCTGTCCATGGCTGTATTATGGCTGGAATTCCTCAATGAGGCTGAAAGAGCCCCATTGCTTGTGATTGGTATATTGTTTAATGCATCCGGCAGGGACATGTAGCGTACACTCCCCGAATATAGTCGAGTCCCCGTTTCGGAAAGTATCCTCTTTAGTGAAAGGGGGAATCTCAGCTGCTATATATATATCGCGTATGGATGTGCCGTCGAAGGCGAAGTCTCCTACGTATTCTGTTCCGGAACCAAGATATACATCGGTCAGCTGTGTGCAGTTCTGAAACAGCCCTTCCGCTACGTTTGTAAGGTTGTCGGGTAGCCTGATCTCTGTCAAAGCCGAGCCTGAGAATGCTCCCCGGCTGATTGTTGTCACGCTGGAAGTTATTATCAGTGTCGTTATCGATGTCCCTGCGAATGCGTTCACTCCTATTGAGGTTATGGAGGATGGAAGAAGGTATTCGCCAGTCTTACCAGATGGGAACCATAGGATACCCGTGGCATCTGCGTTGAGCAGTACCCCTTGGTCTGAAGTGAAGTGGATGTTTGCTCCGGAGACTTCTATTGCCTTCAGGGCGTTGCAATCCGCTGAAGGTGTCAGTTTCTCCACTCGAGCCGGTATAGTAAGTGTCTCAAGTGCAGAGCATCTTGCTAATGCGTCACTCTCGATTTCAATGATGGAATTAGGAAGGATGACATTGCTCAGCCGGCTGCAGTCGGCTAATATACCGGTTGTCAGGCGGTCAGCTACGGTAAAGCGCTGCCCGTCGTAAGATCCTCCTCCCTCGACGATAGTTACGTCGGTTAGATCTATATCGGCTGTCTTAGGTCGTGAATCACCTCTTTCCTCAGAGCCTCCCAGAAATCCTCTGAGTGTCCTGAAGTCGTCTCCGTTCATGTAGCCAGCGATTGTGATGCTCTCAAGTGCGTGAGCTTTGTCGCTTCCCAAAAGAATGTCGAGCATTCCGGGTGATTCGAGCATTATGGATTTTGTGGTGGTGTACTCGAAAGTAGTGCCCCGGGTTTCTCCTATGGAGTTGGCCGCAAAGGGGATTATGCTGTATGAGGAAGATGGAGTGAGGTCCGTTATGTTGATATGCAGCTCATCGGGATACGGACCGGTAGTGGTGGCGAGTATACGCCGGCTTTCCCGGCTTTCGGCTTCCCTTATCTCGCACCCAGCTTCGATGATATCTTCTCCGCCGGTGTCAAGGATACTGAACTTTAATATTATGCCGAGCGGCCCTGTTGAAAGTGGAGTTATGTCTGACACAGAAGGAGTGTCGTTCGGTATGGTGGTGAAAGTCACTGGGCCAGTTTTCAATTTCGCTGTCCGGGTTCCCGCTTCAAGATGGCATGAATAGGATTTGCCCGGTTTCAGGCCCGTCAGTTGGAATATCGCTGTCGACTGGGATGGATCTCCCTGAAGTGTCGTCTCTTCATGGTCTTCCGTTCCATGTCCATCTGTCATTATGCAGTGAAGTGTCACGTAGCTGAGTCCTGTTCCATGCCGCTCGATGGAGGCTTTTATTGTGGCTTCGGTGCGTGTTATGTCGTAAGCCTCCGATATGAGTATGGTGGGCTCCGGATTGTCGGGGCTGGAATGTTCGGAGCAGGCGCTTGTCGCGATTATCGCGACAATAAGCACGAAGAATGAATATATTTGTTGTTTCATAGGGGGTTGGATAGAGAGGATGGAGACTTGATCTTTTTGCCCAGCCGGAGTCCTATTCCGACTGATCCGAACCATTCGGTGCCTTTGAGGGTCAAGACTGAGGCAGACACCACAAGGCGGCCTATACGGTATTGTATTCCTGCCTCTGCGGTAAGTCCTTTGTTGCTGAAATAGGAATTCCTGACGAAGCCGCCTCCTTCAGAAGGAGCAAGCTGCCAGTCAAGGGTGTTGTCAGCGAAGCCTAATCCTTCGAATACGGCGATTCCGGCTGAGACTCTATGGATCGCTCCGCCTCCGATCATCATTACCCGTCGCCGGGTCGTGCCAGAATAGAATCGTTCGCTTCCATCTACGAGTCCGTTTCTGTCGCATGACGCTTCTGTCCGATAAGATGACAGATTATTTGATGAGATACGTATGTAACCGCCATGACGGCGCATCAGTGCGAGTGTCAGCGATCCGAAAGTGTACGAAGCCTTGCCTCCAAATCCGAAGCCTGCTGATATGTCGAATTCCAGGGGCGTCTTCTGCCTTACGGGCCTCACCACAAGGGTGTCGACACGTGTCACTACGAGAGTGTCTCTGATCGTGATGGCGGGTTGAACTTCTGCAGCCTGCTGGAGTTGATACGTCTTAGGATACTGGAGTGCCAGTTCATACGACTTGTGGCTTTCGAGTCTTTCAGGAAACTCATAGTCGCGCAGTACGCCCCAATCGGCGTGCTTGATGGTTATTTTCCTCGATCCGTGTGGTAGATACAGCCATATCTCACCTGTCTTGTCTATCCTTTTCACTATGCCGAGCGGAGTGGAGAAGACGAAGTCTGCCGGAGCCACTATCTTAAGGAGAGCGCAATCTTCGTCGTTGAGGTCGCGCACCGGATTGATGAAAGCGGAGACATCGTTAGGCAGATCGCGAAACGACATGACCTCGAATTCCCTTGCCGAGGCTTCGGCCGGGAAGAGCGCTGTGATGAGTATTACCAACGCCGGAATCAGGAGCAGTGACAGTTGTTTCGCCATATCAAAGAGTCATTCAAGGTTGAAGTCACCCATATCGATCAGGTCGTCGGAGCCTCCTGCGAGAGAGCGTGTAGGCTGCCATGTACGCACATGGATGAGCGGCATGGAAGGGTCGCGGAAATCCCACAGAAGGAAAAGCCATCCGTCGTCTGAGTAACTGCCGCAAGAATATTCCTGCCTGAGTGTGACTCCATATATTCCTTCCATTGTAGGATGACGCATGATGCGGAATCCGGAGAATCGTAGGTCGATATCCTTGCCGGAATCGAAGATCTTAGCGAGATTTGACAGGTATTCGCGTTTGGAGCGTAGACTGAAGCTTACTTTTGGAGAGCCCTTAAGTGGCGACTCATCGGAGGTGCGCACGGTGTGTCCGACTATTATAAGGGCGTTGTCACTGAATACCTGACGAAGGAAGTCTATGTCGCGGGTCGTATAGGAAGTCCGGAGGTGCTCGCAGTAGCTGAGTATCCTGTGGCGGCTCAGGGAGTCGGATTCCTCAAGGTTGCCGCTGAGCACTTTCTTCGCTTCAGCGCTGAAAGGATGGGATCCGGTCATATAACGCACGTCCGCGTCACCCATTCGTGTCGTGCGTACGGTGGCCGGAGCTTCCGGTTTGTAAGCAGGGGATGGAGTAGTGTCGTGGATGCTGTCTGTATTTTTATCGGTTGTAGCAGGTGAAGTTAAGATGTCGTTGTTCCTTATCTCTGAGGAGTCTGTGATTGATGTCTTTTGATGGACGTCGCGGGTATAAGAGGAAGAAGGCTGCCGGCATATCCAGACAGCCCATACTGCGAGCAGAATGCTCAGGATGATAAGCGATATGTTGAGCCTTCTTCTTTCTTTAGACATCTATTTTATTGGTTTTCAATTCCAGTTGGTGATCTCGCCGCCTATCTCTATCTTGATCTGCTCAGGATTCTTGTCCATGACGAGATTTACTATGTGGTGCATTCCCGGCTTGAATACGAACTTGCTCTCGTAAAGAAACGACACGCCGTTGGCCACCACCTCGATAAGTGGTACCCTGTTGTCCAGGCGCTGGGGGACTATGATGGCGGAATAGTTGGCCTGTGAGTTGCGTCGAGCGGTCACTGTTCGTCGTGTGCCGCGAGGATCGCGCGTGGCTACCCCGGCTGTCAGGTCGACGGTAGCGTCTGTGACAGTATTGTGCACGTAGACTATAGCGTCGGCCGGTATCTCTCCCTCGTAGTCTTCTCCCTTTATGAGCCGTATGCTCAGCTTGCTCATGATATGACGAAACATGAGGTTGACCGGGTCGGCGGAAGCTGCGACTCCGAGTGCTGAGGAGTAAAGGAGGTCGGAAGCCTCATAGCCATCCGTTTCTTGACTTCCTTCGACAGTCTGGTCGGTACTTACCTGAAATGGAAGGTCCGTGACGGACGAGACATGGGACATCTGCGGATAATATGCGTAGACGTTGTAGCTTCCGTTGTCCCAGTATAGCTTATGGTCTGCGACCCATTTGGTTCCGGAGAATACGAGGCGTTCGTTGTTGACGACATTGCCTGCGATCTCGAGAGGAGCCGAGGCTTCAGCTACATACAGACCTACGGCATCACCCTGCTCGAAGGATGTGTCGGTGGCGCGTGTCTGCGACGGATGGCTGAGAGTGAACATCATTTCCGTTTTCCCGTTATTGCCGATTGCTGTCGGTTCGTTCCTGTCTTCAGTGCAGGCAGCCAGCACTGCGGCTAAAGATAGAACGATTGCGAATGATTTTATATTGTGCATATGGGTTGTTGGGTTGTTAGGTTTGATTATTTTTTACGGATGGGGGAGCCCTTGTGGATAACGGGGGGCATGGATTGGTTCATGCCTCTCGCTGTGGCGGAGTCGAGGCTTCTTGTCTCGGCAATCGATGTGCGCTTGTCGAGAGCCGCGAATTCCTCGAAGTCGAATGGCTCGCCGGCATAGGTCTTGATTCGTTTTACGATGCTCTGGCGGCTGATGGTGCTGAAGTATGGTATGTTGTTGTTCATGCAGCTGTTCTGCTCCGAACGGAACACACCTCGGGCGTGCATATATCCCCCTTCGAAGATATCTACGATGTCGCTGTAGCGGGAATCGAAGATGAGATGGCTCCAGCCTACCTCGTGCATCTTTCCTGTAAGCTCGATATTGTCATACCAGCCCAATGATTTGCCCCATCTGATGGCTAATTCGTGTTCGCAGCATGTGCAGTCGCATGCGTCAATGAATGCGTTGTGGTAGATGTATTCGTCGGCGAGTTTACCGAATCCGTGTCCTCCGGCCTCGTGCTGGATCACGCCACGGGTGTCGAGAGGATAGCCGTAGTCGCTCTTCGGGCAGAATGCAATGGCGTAGCCTGAATCCCACATCTGGCAGATGCCGCCGTAGTCGGTGCTGTTGGGCACCACGATGACAAGTGTCTGATCAATATTGCCTTCATTTACTGTCGGGGCTTTCAGTACATAGTCGGTAAGTTCGTCATAGTCGCACCTTAGTCCGACACCGCGGGTATAGGTCGTGTTGAAGCGGTTGTATCGGATAGAATTGACGGTGCCGACGCCTGTCTCGGTGGATAACGGGAATGCCGTGTATACGTTGAAGTAATCGCGGTAGGTGGTATATGGCTCGATTCCGAAGAAGTTTTCTACCTCTTCCTTCATATCTTTGAGGTATTCGCCGCCAGCTATATCCTTGGCGTCGTATCCGTCGCCGAGGATGACGATGTTGATGCCTCCGTTGTTGCCCTTGGTGGCTTTCTGCAGCGTCAGATACTGGTCTTCCCCGTATTCATATCCGTACTGGGTCACGTGGCAGGTATGGGTGTAGTCCTTGTCCTTAAGGCGGAAGACCACATCGCCCTCGCGGATGTCTCCGGCAGCCGTGGACTTGATGGTAAGGGTGACCTCACTTTTCTTATTGCCCGAGTTCCGGGAGAGTTCACACCAGTCCGGCTTTGACTCGAGCACCCAGTCTCCCTCAGAGTCTATTACGAGAGTCTGCTTATGCTCGGAGCCCAGCGCGCACGCCACGGACGGGCGGCAGACAAGCTCATGGTGGGCTGATATTCGCTTGAAGTCGCACCATCCGACGGCGGTCTGATACTGAGACACGGAAGATTCCGGCACTTCGACGGTGAAGTTGTCTTTGGCGACTCCGTCGAAAGCTCCCTGCTGCACATACGGGGGCAACCCGCTCCTGCTTACGATCTTTCCGATTCCGTAGCATCCCTGAAACGCACCTCCATCCTCAAAATAGCTTGCCTCGTAGCGGATATTCTCAAGGCTTTCCGGGAAAATCAGACCTTCAAGGCTGCGGCAATGTGCGAATGCACCGGCACCGATGGTTATGAGGCCTTCGGCAAATTCAAGGGTTCCTGTCAGTCTCCAGTTGTAGGCGAATGCCTTGTCGCCGATTGTCACGAGACCCTTGGGAAGAACGAGCTCGCCGGAGAAATCGCAGCCATAGAATACGTTTTCATTGACCACCGTAAGGTTTTTGGGAAGTGCGAGTTCTCCTTTGAAATGGCAGCCGCTGAAAGCACCCATGCCGATTGAGGCGATTCCATCGTGGAGGATAAGATTGCCGTCAAATCCACAACCTGCAAAGACTTCTTCCGGAATGTCGGTCACGCCCTGCGGAATTTCGAGCGAACCGTTTAGATTCAGGCACCCGAAGAAGGCTCTCCAACCTATTCTTTTAAGTTTCTCTGGAAGACGCAGGTTGCCGTAAAGTCCCTTGCATCCGCCGAATGCCGATCCGCGTATCAGTTCTACGTTGTCGGGAATGACAAGCTCGCATGTGAATCCGCAGTCGGAGAAAACCCCATTATAATAGTCGATACCCTCGTCTTTGTCCAGATCGATTTCTCCGGTGTCGTCAGACTGGGAGTTTCCGATATATATGAGTGTGGACGGCAAGGAAAGAGAACCGGTCAGTGATCTGCATTGGTAGAAAGCTCCCTGTTGGATGTCGATGACGCCTTCGGGTATTATCAACGATCCGGTCAGGTTTCTGCATCCATAGAATGCCCTTGCGCCAATGGATTTCAGTTTGTCAGGAAGTATCAGTCTCGTAAGGCTCTGTTTCCCGGCGACGGTAGAATTATAATAGAATGCGCTTGGGGGAATCTGGTCTTCTCTACAGGCCAGATTGTATATCGGCTCATTGCCGTAAGCCTTGATCTTCACTTCCTTCAGGTTCAGGGCCTGGAGGGCGTCCATCTCGTCGCGCATGAAGTAGAAGTCGCGGGAGTCGACCTCGCCGGTGATCTTTAGGTTTTTCAGTGTCTTATAGTCTTTATTCGCGTCAGTGATCGCCTGCTTAAGTGCGCCCGGCGTCGACTCTACGATCACGTATTCCTTAGAGGATGCGTCATGGCTCACCATGTCGGTCTCCCATGCGGTGATACTTTCGCTGACGAGAGTCAGGGCATAGTCGCCGGTAGCTTCCTTCTTGTCTACCCTGATGGTGAAGTTGCTCATCTTGCCCGGGAGATATGTGAAGTCGTCGCTACGGCTGAACTTATATGGCATACCCCCTATGGTGAGACTGAACATAGTGGTGCCTGCCGCAACAGTCTGTGGCACCACGATAGCGCGCCATTCATCGCCCCTGTTGGCAGGAATGATTGACTGGGCGCCGACGTTGCCCGTTGCTGTCACAGTGCCGGTAGCCAGGTCGATGGTCGCGTTTTGGATTGTGTTGGCTACAAGCACCTGCTTCTCAAGATCGGTCCATTCGCCTTCAGCGAAACCAGATCCTTCGGTAAGGGTGACCCGTGCATTGCCCATCCGATGGTTTAGCGGCAACCGGATGACGTTGGTGGTAGGTTCGACACCTTCCACCTTCCCCCAGAGGAAGTCAGATGCTTCATATCCTCCCATAGAGCTGTCGGTATAAGATCCGTTCTGGTCAGTCTGGACCGTGAACTCATAGGCGTTGACGTTTTCCGGAGCCCCGAACGGATAATATCCGTAGACGTCTATGCGGGTATGCTTGTCTTTCCAGAATAGATCGTAGGCTGAGTCCCAGCGGTAGGCGGCTTCGTTGAATGTATGGCGCACGTTGTCGCCTCTGTTGCCTTTGGTGAGAAGTGTGCCGGGATTATTGCCGTTGTAGTCTACAATGTATACGCCCATCACGTCGCCGTCGGCGAATCCCTCGTCGTTTACACGTGTGGTGGCTATCTGGTTTATCTCTCCAGCAAGATTTATGGTTCCGTTATCTTGTATTTCTTGTCCTGGAGATTTAAGTATGTCTTCGGAGCACCCTGCAAGGAGGAGCATCCCGAAGATACCGGCGGTGAATGTCTGTTGTTTCATCATGTGTCGTTTGTTGCGAGTTTGTTATTCGGCAGTGCCTCCGTTGTCGATGTCGTCTTCAATCCAGGGATTTATGTTGACATTGACTCCTGCAGAGGTCTTGCTGAGGGTGATGGTAAACTTATGGCTTTTCGCGCTTTCAAACGTGAATCCCTTCTGAAGGTTATATTCGCGACCGTCGACGGTCGCGGTGATCAGATTTCCGTTCTCAACGGTCTGGGGAACTACGAGAGCTTTGTAATAGTTATCTGTAAATAGTGGCGTAAGTGTCGTTGCCTCTCCTGTAGGAGAGACTTCTCCGGTAGCTATATTGATGGTAGAGTTGCATTTCACTCCGTTTATCTTTACTGAGACATCGGCTTTTGCAAGAGATTCGGCTGTGAATCCGTTGCCTGCTTCAAGGAATATCTGGATGCGGCTCATTGTGTGGCTTACAGGAATTGAGATGGTCTCTTCAGAGGGCGTGACGTTAAGGGTTTTCCCTGACATGAAGTCGGATGCTTTGTAGGCCTCTTCCGTCGACTGGTCGGCCCTGACGGAGAAGGGGTATGCGCTTACGTTCGGGACATTGGAATAGGGATAGTAGAGATAAAGATCGGTGTGGGTGTTGTTGTCTGCCCATGTGATGACCTTGTCCGGGGTCCATGTGCCGTTGTAGGTGAAACGCATGTTGTCTACGTGGTTACCCGTTGTTGCAAGTGAGCCTGGGGTGGAGCCTGAATAATTCACTACGTAAAGGCCGACGCAGTCTCCGCTCTCGAAACCATAATCAGTGGCTCGGGTCATGGATGGATTGATGCGAATCTCAGGTTTCTTATCAGTCGGAGTCGTCGGAGTCGTCGGAGTAGGTTCTTGGGAGTCGGAGCCTCCACCGCAACTGAAGAGGGTGAGTGCAGACAATACCGCTGGTAATAGTTTGTAAGAATATTTCATAAATGTGGTCGGTGTTTGATTTCTGAGTGCAAAAATAAGCAAAAATAGGGGAATCGGAAAGAAATCGAAGGTTCAAGTTGGTTCAATGTTTACATTATTATACTACTCAAAGCATTTGGAAAGGGCATAAGTCTTCAGTCTTTAGTCTTCAGTCTTAAGTCTTAAGAGTGGCTACGCGATGTGGGATTGGGGATAAAAAAAGGCCGGGGATCGCGAATTTGCAGTCGCGGTCTCCGGCCTTTAATATGTAGAGATGTGGAAATGTTCAAAGTCTTCAGTCCTCAGGCTACATTCTTAAGAGAGCGAACAAATATTGAGATTGCACGCTGTAAGATATCGTTGTATGCGCTCTGGAGAAATAATGTCTTCAAACACTGAGTATTTCATGGCAAAGTTCTAATTAAACCTACTGGTTATCTACCAGAACATAGAAAAAACCAAACCCGATAGCTTGAAACCAGAGGCTACCGGGAATAAACATTGCAAATTTACAGTTATTATATTGATTATGCAAAAATTGCTCCAAAATCAATGTTGAAATTTCATAACGATTATCCCGAGGAAAGTTAGTTGAAGTGGGTTTTGATGTTGATGGCGTTGGCTACTCCGCCGCGGTGCTTGAAGGCGAGGTGGGCGGGGCGGTATACGAGGCGCATCGTGCGGCAGTCAGAATCTTCGTGGGGGACGAGGTCGTGGCTGTCGCGCCACTGCCAGAAGTCGGCTTCTCGCCCGTTGGCTTTCGCCCATGATTAGATAGAGAATTTAATAGGGCAATTGCTATTGCAGGAGTGGGGATATGAATATGAATACTTGTTTGCCATCGTCAGCCTTGAAATTTGTTAGAAGTTCAAGTTGCTTTACATAACCGGCGGAGCGCTCCCTTATGTTTTCTATGATTTCAGTATCGGTCATACCATCGGCTTTTTCTGTTGTCCTTATTATCAAGTCTTCTGTAATGTTAGAGCCATTAAAGAAGCGCGAAGCCTGAGACATTGACTTGACCGATGCAACGCGGTTGAGTGCTGAATCGTTCTTATATTTTGCCCTGTCAAGTTTGACTACAGACATAAGATAGGCATGGTCGTAGTCTTCAACAGCTTTCACTCCTTCAAATGGAGCATCCTCATACATCCTGATTAAGAAATTGGCAAGAGCTGTTTTATCCTGATTATAGTTTTGCGCTAATAATGTTATTGTACATAAGATAATTGAGAGCAGTGAAATAATATATCTTTTCATAAATCATAATAATTTGCAGATTCCCATATAAGGCTATAGACTTTGTTTTGACGTTGCACCATTACAATAAATGATAAGATTGTAATAGCCCCTGTCACCCACCATAAATATTCCATAGAATTATCGTTAGAGATAGCTAAAGATATAGTCAGTAAGATCAATGGTAATAAGCTATTTCGCAACAGCGCAACCTGAGATTCTATTAATGGTACACTTCCCAATAGATTAGCCTTTGAAAGGCAGTAATATGCTTTATAATAATCTTTTGGATTTGAATTTCTACTACATATGCGACAAATGCATAATGCTTTAAAAATATTTTTTAAGGTCCGGATTAAAATAAAGAGTAAACAGTATATTGGCGTTTTATCGTTATCGTATTTGGATCCGACATATTTATGCAGATGGATATTGCCATTGTCCTTTATAACTTTTCGTAATTCGTTATGAATTGATATCTGATCATTTCGGAAGAATCGAAATATTCCATTGTTTATCCAGTTGTTAATCAATCCTATAAGATAAGCAAAAGTTAAAAGAAAGAAACCTTCAATCATTGTAAGATCTTTATTTACTTCAATCGAATATCCGCAACATAACTCTATGGTTTCTTTGTAATAAGATATATTGTGGAACATGGCTATACTTGCCATAATAATTCCACCGGGAATTATCATGGCAAGCACATCATATAGCGAGAATTTTGAAGTTATATCCATATTTATTTTTTAGGTTCAACACTGAAATTAGTGTATTTCCCGATTTCTGATTTTGGAATCACTATCTCAATAGGAATCTTACCCATTGGTTCTTTAAAGTACACCAGCTCTATAGCCCAGTTATCTTCATATGGTATTATCGAGAATGTATTGGGAAATGTATTATCACAGTCAATGCCTATGTTCCGATACATATATTGATAGTCATTACGGTATAGATGATTTATCAGGTTATTATAGTCATTTGCGAATTTTTCTTCTTTGTAAGGTTTTTTGATACTTCCCTTTCTATTATCAATGTATATGCTTGGCCAACGAAGACGTGGGGATTGGGGTGTGTCGTAATGTCCATCATACACTATATAGGTTTTTGATGGAGAAGAAAGATTATCATTTATTTGGAAATTCATCGACAGATCTGCCAAAAGTGGATACCCGTTAAACCAAGTATTACTTAAGAATTTCCATGAATCACCAAGATCAAAGCTCCATGAATCTCTAAGCAGTTCCGGCATTTTTAAATTGGTAGGATTTGTAGAGATTTCATTAAGTGCCTCTTCTAATCGCTGTTTCCTGGTTGCGGCACCAGGTCCTTGTGTATATGTCGGTTTTAATTGGTTGCACAATTCATATATGGTATTGTTTATTGACTCGATGACATTTAATGTATTTTGATTGCCAAGAATCCAGACCGTGCCAGGTATGGTATATGTATCTCCTCTTAGTATTGGTTCTTTGAGGGTCAATTTATAGTCAAATAGATCTTTGGAATTCTTAACAATATCCGTTAGATTTGACAAAACCTTTTGTGCATTCTTGTATTGGATGTCTCGAATCCGTTCATTCATTGCGAAAGTATTACCGGCAAATTCACAATCACTGCCATGACTCTTTGCGTATGAAATAAGATTCGGTAGGCTTACGGTGGCCGATAGGGTCACTAAAAATTCTCCAGTGCCGGTTTCTACAGCAGATATTTCTTTATATTCTTTTATGGATCCGTTTGATACCGTTACAACTTCATCTTTTACGAGCTCGTCATTCAGAATGGTAGTATTAGCTGATACAAACGCTCCATAAGCCTGCTCGATAGCACTTCGAAGGGCATTCTTTGTAGCTTCTTCTTTTGTGGTCCCATCTGATGAGACTGTCAGCGTAATTTCCTCGTTAGACGGTTGCGCATTTGATATGGATATATTTCTACTTTGATCTTCTGCTTTTGTTATGTGGATTTGTTTGCGCATTTTATTAGCAGTTGAAGCCGCATTTACCGCTTCTTTGAGCAGTGTGCCGACGATTGGGTTTTTCGCAGTTGTCGGCAGAACGCAGAAAATGCATGTCAGTACCGTAACGATTATTAATTTATTATTTTTCATATATGTAAGTTTTTTAATTCGCTATAAGTTTATAATCAATGGCGTTTGAAGAAATTGATCTGAGGTAATCTAAAGTTTTTTGCAAATGTTTCTCCGACTGAGCTGCATGCATCGACAATAGATCGTTTGAATTGTTGATTGTCATTGTATTTTTTTAACTTGAAATCCCATTCTCTCCGGGCATCAGCGGATAATTTTGATGCTATTTGATTGCGGAATTTCACTACGTCGTTATACCCAGCAGCCTGAGGATCAATATTGCGTAGCATATTACCGATCTCAATAGCGGAAGATTCTGTAGGGGATGTCGCCCAAATGCTTTTTGCTCTTTCAAGAATGCTCGTACATTCTGAATTGATCTTTTGCTGATATATCTTGGCAACAAGGGCTTGACATCGTTCATGGCAATCCGTGCAGACAGAAGGAACTGACATCAGACTGAATATAGCTTTGTCATATTGACCTATAGATGCATATGTAGTTGCTTCTGTCTCTATTTGACTGCAAGAATAGGTGTAGTAATCGAGAATCTTTTGCTTGGATTTTGATAGCATATTGCTTAGCTCTTGATTTTGAACCGACACTTTCTGGAACGCAGTACTGAACGCCTTTGTCTCGTTAGTGCCAATGCCTGATACTGTCATGTTACAACATCCATAAACCTTATTCTCAATTATATCGACTACCGCAAAAGAAATTTCTATTTTTTGTGATATTCGAGGAGGTGTAGAGGGAACCACATCCTTTTGAAGGATGTCGCATCTGGCTACCAAGGCAAATCTTCCTGTGGCGAGATTATCGGCATATCCACTGGCGGTTATTATTTTTTTCATTTTCCCTTCAAGCAACGATGCCGTTTCTGTCGGAATAGATGTCCCTTCATCGGATATATAGTATCCTAAGGATATATTATCCTTATCATCTGCAAATGAAGTGATTGAAAATACTGCTGACAGAATGATGGAAAGAATATACTTTAATTTCATTTTACTTTTCTCCCAAGATGAGTATGGCTTCTCCAAGCCCACGGATTATTACTTTAGAAGTTATGTTGTAAGGTTCTTTCTGAAGATACTTGCGAAGAGCAGTAGCAAATGCCCTTGCATCCATCGCCTTTCCTTTTTCATCGGTCAAAGGAATACGTACCTGCTCAAACTGGGCGGATGCCTCAGTTCCGTCACTAAGATTGAAACAGCCGTTTACGGTATTCTTCCGAAGCCATTGCTGGATGCAATCGATCAGTTCCTCCCCATTGAATTCCGATTCAAGATCATTCTCCCAGTTATCCCAACTCTTCACTGTAAGTGCTATTTCACGTCCATTTTTCCTTTGGTCAGCATACCAATTATCCAACTGGCGGTCAAAATCCTTAATGTTATCTTTTACGGCTTTTTCAAGTGCTACCGGAATCGCTTCGGTAGTAAATCGGGTGTTGCCGGTTGCTGTGGCTATGCGTTTATTGGTGTATGCATCAAAGGTCTCTATGGTGAAGGAAATTACTTTTCCATTGGAATCTTTGGATATATTCCACCATAACTGAATCACGACATCTGATTTAATCCGTCGTTTTAGTATATCAAGAGGAGTTTCGGCAATAGATGCACCCGAGGTTTTGCTTGAGAGAAGATTGTCTTCCGCTTGCTTCGTGTCAAGCGACTTAATCTCCATTTCAGCATCTTTCAAGGAGTATCCCATCTTTGTAAGTATTCCTCCTACTTTTGAGATAACCTGAGGCAACTCGATGTCTTCGGTAAAAGCCCGTTGATAGTCTGGAATTTTAACCGTTGATCCTTGATTGTCAAAAGACTTGGTAAAATATCGTTGAGTACACCAATTGTCACTTGGGAGCAGCATCAATGTAGGCTTTTTGGGAACATCAGCCAAACATACTATATTGAAGATAAGGAATAACAAAGCGCTAAAAATCCTGTTCGTAAACCTAAGGTCGTCTCTGCAATGCGTGTGCTTCGGTGTTACTCGGAATACTTTTGACATGGTTGTTTCACGATGTGCGGCCTCACTGCGCGGGTCTCTATAAAAACGCCAAAGACGTGAGGCTATCTTGCATCACGTCCTTGAGTATCAGGTATCGCCAAACACCTTCCTTGAGAGAACTGAAGACTGTATAGCCCCACGTCCGGATATAAATGCCTTTCCGGATGGATACATTCCATCCATGACATAGGGATATCCAGAAAATGGGCATTCCTCACAGTCATCCCTCAAGTATGCGGTTTTGGCGATTTCGATACTCAGGACAACGGCAAAATGCCTTTGGCGTTGTCGCTATCGCCGCATCCCGATCTCTATCAGGATGGGTCCGAATGGGCCGTCGGCAATAGTAACTCTGCAAAGTTAATACATTTTTTGAAGAATGCCCACTTTTTATGCGATTTTCTTCCGGAAATTTTGCATGTTCTACAGCATACGGCTACGAGCCGACACAAAATTAATACGGATTTTGGGATTCTACAAGCCGTCGGTTGGTTCATTTTGGTTCAAGTTTGTGAGAAATGACAATTGGTTCTGTATGGACCAGGGTTCTAGAGAACAAGGGGCCTGATGTCGGGACCTATTCAGCAGCAATCAGGGAGTACCATAGGGGCAGAGAGCTCAGCATTCAGGACCAGGGTTCCAGAGTACCAAAGGGTTGGGATGGTTGGGTCTGGAGCAGAATTATTGAGTACCAGAGGGAGTGGCGGAGTTAGGTAGAGCGGGGCTGACTTTGCCTATAAAACGAAGGTTACTTTTGGTCGGTTGCGGAAAAATCGTTATATTTGCGTTATGAAAATGATTAGATTTATCATACCGGCTCTTGTAGCTCTGATTCCCGTCATCGGCCGCTCGGCTTCCCCAGAGGAGGTGGCGCAGTCCGCTATGGAGGGATATGCGTTATTTGTGCGGGATTCGCTGCCCGACGATCGACAGCGGGGTTACGACATGATGCTCTCGGCTGCATGGGAAGGTGACGCCAAAGCGGCGAACAACATAGGATGGCTTATGCAGCACGGAGAGTTTGTCGACAAGGACCTCAAGGGTGCCTTCCGATGGTATGAGCGTGCCTCCGACCAAGGCCTTCCTGCCGCCGCCCTCAACTATATCGAGCTTATCCTAAATCATCAGGACAGTGTGCTCGACGGTCGTCTGCCCGACCGCGACAGAATGGCGAGGGCAGCTATGCTCGCAGGATCGGCTCTCGCTATGGGACGCGGACTACACTATGATCCCAGAAGGGGAGAGG
>JAIDTS010000487.1 GCA_029060585.1 Muribaculaceae bacterium | reverse complement strand
CAGCGTGCATCGACCCTGACAGCCGCGACACGACCGCATTCGTGGCTCTATGCACCCCCGGATCCATATATATATATATGGTCCGGGTTCCCACCGGAATACGTACATCCTAAACGTCCAACGTAAAACGTAAAACGTCCAACGTATCCAAGGCAATCAGACCGGCAAAGTGGTGACACGTCTGATTGCCTTCTTTTTTTGTAAGAAAACAAATAGACTGATTACAACTAACATCATGTGCTTAGCGTCATTACCATTGTCTTCAGTATGGGAGGTTATTAATAGAAAATTTGCCTTATTGGGAAAAAAGCAGTATTTTTGCATTGAAAATTAAAATTTTTGATGTTCATGAAAGATCTTAAATATCTCATAGTAGGCACAGGGGGCGTAGGAGGAAGTATTACGGCTTTTTTAACACTGTCGGGTAAGGATGTAAGTTGTATCGCACGAGGAGATGCATTAAAAGCGATGCAGAAAGAAGGAATGGCGTTCCATTCCGACATGAAGGGCGAGCATCCGCATCTTCCTGTTAAGGCGTTTAGCCAGGAGGAGTATAATGAGAAGGCTGATGTGATCTTTGTTACTGTAAAGGGTTATTCGATAGATAGTATCGGTGAAATATTAAGAAAGGCATCTCATGAGAAAACCATTGTGATTCCATTGCTGAATGTATACGGGACGGGTCAGCGTATCAAAGATCTTGTGCCAGAAATCAACGTGCTTGACGGATGTATATATATAGTCGGTTTTAAAAGCGGAATAGGTGAAATTTCACAATTAGGTGAGGTTTTTCATGTAGTGTTCGGAGTCCCTGAATGGGCAAAATGTGACAATGAGATTCTCGATCACATAGTATCAGATCTAAGGGATGCAGGTATCAAGACTACGCTGAGCACAGACATCAAGCGTGACACATTTATAAAATGGTCATATATTTCCGCAATGTCTGTCACCGGTGCATATTATGATATTCCGATGGGACCTATTCAGCAACCGGGAGAAGAGCGTGACACATTTATAGGACTGACAAAGGAGAGTACTGCAATAGGGGAGAGGCTTGGAATTGATTTTGGTTGCGACATGGTTGAACACCATCTTGGGGTTGTCGATTCCTTGGATCCTGAAAGCACCGCATCCATGCAGAAAGATCTGAAAGCAGGCAATCAGAGTGAAATTAAGGGTCAACTGTTTGATTTAATTGCACTCGGGAAAGAATTAGGAGTTGATATGCCTGTCTACGATAACGTTGCCCGGAAATTCAGGCCTCTATTTTGTTGATGTGACCTTGTGAAAGTAAGGTTTCAGATTCTACAGAGTATTATACGATCTATTTTTTAAGTCAAAGTGGTTTTTTTGACGATTTTTTATTGATATGTGGCAATTTTTCATTAATTTTGTGGTGTGCACGCTATATGCGGGCATAATTGATTGCATAAGACTATAACTGACCTGATATATGACTGACAATAGAATCCTTCTTTCAGCCGAATGGCCTGAAGATCCGAAGTTTGCTGACGGAATACGCCGTGCGCCGGATCGCCACTACACCCTGACTCCTGAAAAAACCATCACAGCTCTTAAGAATGCCTTACGCTATCTTCCTGAAGAGCTGCACGAGAAAGCTGCTCCCGAATTTCTTGAGGAACTCCGCACTCGTGGTCGAATTTATGCCTATCGCTGGCGTCCGGAAGGTGACCTAAAGGCTAAACCGGTTGACGAATATAAGGGAAAATGCCTCGCTGGCAAGGCTTTTCAGGTGATGATCGACAATAACCTCTGCTTCGACATAGCACTCTATCCCTATGAACTCGTGACCTATGGCGAGACCGGACAGGTCTGCCAGAACTGGCTGCAGTACCGCCTCATAAAGAAATATCTTGAGAACCTAACCGAAGATCAGACTCTCGTAGTAGAATCCGGTCATCCTCTCGGACTATTCCCTTCACGTCCGGAGGCTCCAAGAGTAATCATCACAAACGCCATGATGGTCGGGATGTTCGACAATCTCCACGATTGGCACGAGGCTATGCAGATGGGTGTGGCCAACTACGGCCAGATGACTGCAGGCGGCTGGATGTATATCGGTCCGCAGGGAATCGTACACGGCACTTTCAACACAATCCTAAACGCAGGACGCATGAAACTCGGTGTGCCGCAGGACGGTGACCTACGGGGCCATCTTTTTGTAAGTTCCGGTCTTGGAGGCATGAGCGGAGCGCAGCCTAAAGCCGCAGATATCGCAGGTGCCGTCTCGATCGTAGCGGAAGTTGACGCATCGCGCATCGCGACCAGAAAGAATCAAGGATGGGTTCAGGTCGTTACCGATAATCTTGACGAGGCGTTCAGACTTGCAGAGGAAGCAATGGCTGAGAAAAAGCCCCTTTCCATCGCTTATCACGGTAACATAGTTGATCTTCTTGAATATGCCGTTAAGAATGATAAGAAGATAGAGCTGCTGAGCGACCAGACGTCTTGCCACGCTGTGTATGAAGGCGGTTACTGTCCCGTCGGTTTGTCTTTCGAACAACGTACAAAGCTACTCCATGACGACCCCGAAGAATTTCGTAGGCTCGTAGACGAAACACTGCACCGCCATTATGCAGCTATCAAGGCTCTCGTGGACCGCGGAACATATTTCTTCGACTATGGTAACTCATTCATGAAGGCCATGTATGACGCAGGTGTGAAGGAGCTGTCTAAGAATGGAGTTGATGAAAAGGATGGTTTCATCTGGCCTTCTTATGTGGAAGACATTATGGGTCCGATGCTGTTCGACTATGGCTACGGTCCCTTCCGCTGGGTCTGCCTGAGCGGAAAGCACGAAGATCTCGTAAAGACCGACAAGGCTGCCATGGACTGTATTCCCAAAGAGCGTAGAGGGCAGGACATGGACAACTGGGTATGGATCCACGACGCGGAGAAGAACGCGCTCGTCGTCGGCACCCAGGCCCGTATTCTCTATCAGGATGCAATGGGAAGGCTTAAGATCGCCCTGAAATTCAATGACATGGTGCGTAAGGGAGAGGTCGGACCTATCATGCTTGGTCGTGACCATCACGATGTAAGCGGCACCGATTCTCCATTCCGCGAGACCTCAAACATCAAGGATGGTTCTAATGTAATGGCAGACATGGCTATACAGTGTTTCGCCGGCAACTGCGCTCGCGGAATGAGCCTTGTGGCCCTTCATAACGGAGGTGGTGTAGGTATAGGCAAGTCTATCAACGGCGGTTTCGGAATGATATGCGACGGCTCCGATCGTGTTGACGAGATACTGACAAAGGCCATGCTTTGGGACGTGATGGGAGGTGTTGCGCGCCGTAGCTGGGCACGCAACGAAAATGCCATGACTACAGTAAAGGAATGGAATGATACGCAGGCTGAAAACGGATTCATGATACCCGAGCCCTTCATTGCCGACGAAGCGCTGCTCCGTAAGTTGCTTTAAGGGTTTTCTGAGTTTTCAAAAATCTTTGGAAAATTCTCAATTCTCAATTCTCAATTCTCAATTCTCAAAAAGATGTCAAATCTATATATAAAGCATGCGACTATCGTCACTCCCTTAGGCAATCAGGCCGTGAAGGGTGCTGATATGAAGCATCTGAATGTAATTGAAGACGGTGCCATTCTGATTAAGGACGGTGTGATCCGTTATGTCGGAAATTCCAATCCACTCCGCCAGATTTATTCTCTGTTTGGCAACGGTGCTACATTTAGGGAAATAGATGCGCAAGGAAGAGTAGTGCTTCCTGGATTCGTGGATTCACACACACATATGGTGTTTGGCGGTTTCCGACCCGATGAATTCAGAATGCGACTCGAAGGAGCGTCATATATGAGTATAATGGAGAAGGGAGGAGGCATTCAGAGTACTGTAAATGCTACCAGAAATGCCACGGTCGCACAGCTTGTGGAAAACGCGGAATGGCTTATGGACAGGATGAGCTCAATGGGGGTTACCACCGCAGAGGTCAAGAGCGGATATGGGCTCGATTTTAATTCGGAGGCCAAGATGCTTGCAGCTATCGCACGACTCGCCTCCAAAAAAAAGATGGAAATAGTGCCGACTTTCTTAGGCGCTCACGCGGTTCCGGAAGAATACAAAGGTCGCACGGCGGAATACGTCGACCTGATAATTTCTGAGATGCTCCCTAAATTCAGGAAAGCCGCTAAATTCTGCGACATATTCACCGAAAAGAATGTGTTTGAGCTGGAAGATTCCCGGAGGCTAATGAAGGCTGCTAAGGCGATGGGCTATAAACTTAAGTTCCATGCCGACGAGATAGTGCAGCTGGGAGGTGCTGAACTTGCAGCCCAACTTGGTGCTGTCAGCGCCGATCATCTGCTGCATGTAAGCGACAAGGGAATCAAGGATATGGCAGATAAGAATGTCGTCGCGACTTTGCTTCCTCTGACGGCTTTCGCGCTCAAGGAACCCTATGCTCCAGCGCGAAAGATGATCGAGGCAGGATGCGCCGTAGCGCTTGCCACCGACCTCAATCCCGGAAGCTGTTTCTCTGGTTCCATTCCATTGATGATAGCTCTCGCTTGTATATACATGGATATGACGATCGAGGAGGTAATCACTGCCCTCACGATCAATGGAGCCGCAGCATGTGGACTGGCCGACAGAAAGGGTTCTGTTCAGCCCGGAAAGGACGGAGACCTTGTGATACTTGAATTCGATAACATCAACATGCTTCCCTATTATGTGGGTATGAACTGCGTGAAGACCACGATAGCTAAGGGCAATGTTGTTTTTGAATCTTGATAAGACTGAAAAATGGAAAAGATGACAGAATACGCGATAGGTAGCTCACTTCTTACCTATGATCTTATTGAACGCATCCTTAAGGATGGTGCGAAGCTTACTCTTTCTGACGAGGCTATTGAGAAGATTCAGCATTGCCGCGACTTCCTTGACACAAAGACAGATGAGAATACCGTTCCCATCTACGGAGTCACTACCGGTTTCGGATCGCTGTGCAACCGCCATATTGCCCCGGCTGACCTCGTCACGCTTCAGGAAAACCTTATCAAGAGCCATTCCTGTTCGGTTGGCACTCCAGTCGACAAGACTGTCGTGAAACTTATGCTTTTGCTTAAGGCTCACGCGCTCTCCATGGGATTTAGCGGAGTGCAGGTGGAGACCGTGCAGCGGATACTTGATTTCTATAATAACGATGTGCTCCCGATCGTCTACGACCGTGGGTCGCTCGGTGCGTCCGGCGATCTCGCTCCGTTAGCCAATCTTTTCCTCCCGCTGATAGGAGAGGGGTATGCGATGGTGGATGGAAAGAAGACCAAGGGGCGTGACGCTCTCAATCGTTTCGGGTGGCGTCCGATCAAACTGAAATCAAAAGAGGGTCTGGCTCTGCTCAACGGAACCCAGTTTATGAGTGCCAATGGAATCAAAGCTCTAATCGACGGCTGGCATCTCGTAAATTGCTTCGATATGTTCGGAGCGATGAGCCTTGAGGCTTTCGACGGAAGAATCGAGCCATTCTGGGAGTGCATACAGCGGGTGCGCCCTCACAAGGGACAGATCGAGACCGGAGAGATTTTCCGCAAGATTCTCGCTGGCAGCGAGATAATAAAAAAGGAGAAAGAGCATGTGCAGGATCCCTACTCGTTCCGCTGCATACCGCAGGTGCACGGTGCCGTTAAGGATGCCATGCGCCATGTGACGGAGGTGCTTCACATCGAGATCAACTCCGTGACGGACAATCCTACTGTATTCCCGGACGAAGACCTTGTGGTGTCGGGTGGTAACTTCCATGGCGAACCCCTTGCTCTCGTCTTTGACTATATGGGAGTGGCTCTTCATGAACTTGGAAATATTTCCGAACGCCGTGTGGCCCAGCTTATTTTCGGATTACGTGGACTTCCTGAATTTCTGGTGGCCAAGCCCGGTCTCAACAGTGGCTTCATGATTCCTCAGTATGCTGCGGCTTCAATGGTGATCCAGAATAAGATGTATGCGTGGCCATCAAGCTGCGATTCCATTT
>JAIDTS010000486.1 GCA_029060585.1 Muribaculaceae bacterium | reverse complement strand
TTGCGATTCCATAGTCGGCTATGGTGCGCACAAATGTTACGTACATAGACTATTGCATGAAGCCATGATTCCATGACTGTATCGGAAAGTCCATAAAAAAACTTACCCTGAGCGCGCTGTTCTTAAGGGAAGCGGGGTAAGTATGTTGATGCAAAATTAATCAATTTTTATGAAATATCAAAATTTATTTTATATGTTTCTGACAGCGAGACAAGTTTGAGTATGATGAAGACGCTACGAATCAGCCAAAGAAATTCTTTCCGCGCTCCCAGCCCCTCCGCGGCCTCTGCGTGAGACCAAATCCGCGAAAGCCGGCGAAGCCAGGCTCAGCCACGACTCCGCGTAGGCCCAGGCCGCCGACATGCTTCTTAAGACTAAAGACTGGAGACTTAAAAATCCGCGCCCCATCCGGCCCCATCAGCGCACCTGGCGGCGCACAGCGCTTCGCCATCCGCGTTGCCGCCCCTCCTTTCTCATCCAACAGCACGACACCCCTACCGCAGCTGCCCCATTCCTGCAATGCGAAGCGAGCGAGCCCCAGCGCCCTCTGCTTCCGAATGCCGAATCAGCAAGAAGAAAGACTCTCCGCGCTCCCAGCTCCTCTGCGCCCTCTGCGTGACATTTTTAGAGCACACGAAAGTTGAGTAATATAATAATAAATTTTCCCTGCCCCGCAACCCCCGTTGCAGTAACGGAGGTTGCGATTGCAGCATAAGGAGATTAATCAATCCGGAATACCAATGCAGACTTGAAATCTGATAAATCAGCCGGCAGAGTCACCGACAATCCGCTATCCGTCTGTGTCCATTTCAAAGGACTTTCATACCCGAGAAGCTTGACATCCTTAATAAGAGGTGCCTCTTTCGCTCCATTGGCAAGCGACTTTATCGTAACGTTGGTCCCCCCTTCCGGCACTGTCATGCAGAAGGCATAAAGACTCCCGTTCTTTCCCTCCGTGAAACGGAAATCCTCAGGCGAGAACTGAAACTCGGCATGCCTCTTCCCAAGACCGCCGCCCGGTAGCTTACGTAGCCTGCCGTCCTTCTCTACCCCTTCGCCAAGCTTATGCCATGCGCGGCTGCCATACACAGCCTCCCCGTTCCGGGCCATCCAGTCGCCCACTTCCTCAAGCATCCTGACGCAATCCGGGTCGATGCTTCCATCGGGTAGAAGGCAGATATTCAGCGCCGCGTTCCCGTCTCGCGCTATAGCCTCGATGATGAACTTGATCATCATGCCGGAGTCATAGGTAAAACCGGGGGCATAAAACCAGTCGCCGACCGGAGCCTCACGGATCCAGGGTTGCGATGTATTGATTGTATCCGGAAAGTCAAATTCCGCTGTGTTGACTGCTCCGTTTGTCGGCTTGCGGAATTTGATGATACTGAATCCATCTACTTTCCCGCGGTTCTTAAGCATCTTGTTGTAGTAGTCAGCCATTACGTGAGGCATGGCGTTGGCCTTGAATCCCGTACCGGTTCCGTCACCGGTAAAGGGACCCTGAACCGTGCCGTCGGTGTAAATGAAGTCCGGATCATAGTTCTCCGTAACGTCCATGATGCGCTGTGCCCATTGCTTCGCATACCACTTCGCATAATCAAGGTGATTGCTGAAAATTCCTGCCTTCGGAGGTGACCACGGACTATGCGCATTCGCATCTACTGTCTCATATTCCCTCAGGTCAACACCATAAAGGAGCCGTGGATCATAGCCTTCCCACCATTGGCCTTTGCCGTCTGACAAAGTGAGGTTGCCGTCATATGGAACTCCGGCATATTCACCTTCTGAGTCAGCCCCGAATGCCGTCTGCCACCACCACCAGGTATATTCATGGTGGAATGTCACTCCATAACGCATGTCATGCTTGCGGCAGGCATCCGCCCACTCCTTGAGAAAATCCCTGTGAGGACCGATATTGACGGAATTCCAGGGCTGATACTGAGAGTTCCATAGGTCATAGTTGTCGTGATGCACACCCTGTATCATCAGGAAGCGTGCGCCTGCTTTATGGTACAGTTCAGTCAGGTATTCAGGGTTTAGGCTGTCAGGTCTCCAGTCGCGCAATACGTCCTTATATCCTACCTTTGACGGATGCCCGAAATTCTTCAGATGGTTGGCATACGCCTTGTGATCCTCCTTATATAGATTGCGGGCATACCAGTCTCCACTCTGGCCGGCCGACTGCGGACCAAAATGCACCCATATGCCGAACTTGGCGTCGCGTAGCCATTCCGGTGTGCCCGGATAATTTGCCTCGATAGATTCCCAGTTTGCCTTAAACGGACCATCCTCCATCCCTAAGTCAAGCTGATATTCCGCAAAGTCGTCGAGACTTCCCATCGGCACAGACCCGATAGGAAGAGCCGCAGGCACATCCGGCACCGGATCTGCCAATGTCGTCGGCCCGATGCCATAAACTGCGGTGGTATTCACGACTGCTATTGCCAATAGGAAATGGAGTTGTTTGATTTTCATATAGTTGGAAAGTTAATGTTTTATATCATCGTCCAGTCTATCTCCAAAGGATTATCCTGCATTGAGATTATGAGCGGAAGTCTTTGGTTGTCAAGTATCGTCATCCTCGCTCCCTCTGCCGCGTCCACTACCTCGATTGTGCGTCCGAATGAAGACGTTCCGGTCCCGGTGCGTCGCCATCTTACGCCGTTGTAGAGGAATTCACCATGGGCTTTCAATGCTGTAAACGCATTTTGGGAAATAATTCCAAATGTCTCGTTGTCTGGAAGAGTGATGTGGTTGCCATCCTCAGGCATCAGATAGCTTTGAGCTGTCCCGTTCTTCACAGCTGCCGCCGACATTGTGTAGCTTCCTGTCCATAGTTTCAGGTTGCGGACTATGCTCCAGTGAAGAGTCAATCCCCCATCTGCCTCGGGAACATAGACGAATTTAAACCGCCGTGTCTGTCCATGAAGCTTATATGCTACCTGCAGGGTGTCCGGAATCGTGCTTGGGGCTTCTGTCTTAAAGGATAAGTCACGTGTGTCTGAAATAGCCGTAGTGCTAAGTACATACGATACGTCATTATTGTTCTCTTCCGAAGATACGTTATCGGAAAACATCCTGCTTCCCCATTTGCCGGGCTTTTTACCCATTATCAGTTTCAGCTCTCCTCCTGCGGCAATATCGGAATGCCGGAGCGTGGAGTAAGGGTAGGGTAGGCCGTTGAGGAAAGCTTTTATTATATATCGGTTCTCATCAGACAGACCTTCCGCTTCTATGGAAAATGACTTGCCGTCAGAAAGATGAAAGATGGTGCGCTTTAGTAGAGGCGTGTGGATGAGATAGTAGTCGTGTCCTGCATTGGGATATATTCCCGCCATATTGAAGACGAGCCATGACGACATCGCTCCCGAGTCGTCATTACCCGGAAGTCCGGAAGGAGAGTCGCTGTAGTTTTTCGCTATTATCTCAGTTATCGTCTCGCCCGATCTGTCCGGCCTCCCGATCCAGTGGTAGAGGCACGGCGTAAGGAAGGAGGGCTCGTTGTTGACGTTGAAATAGTTTTTCTTGAAGAAAGTGTCGAGCCTCTTCTCGAAAGCATCCGGTCCTCCGCACTTCTCGATGAGCCCTGCCACGGCGTGGGGAATACTTAGCGAGTATTCCCAGGCTGACGCCTCGTAGAAGAACATGTCCCACCATGGCGTGTACCAAGGCCCTTCGAATGTAAGAGGAGTATACCTGAACGTAGGATGCTGGCTGTTAGAGTGCCCGAAAGGTATCGAATCAAGCCAGTTGCCTTCGGCATCGCGGGGCATAATGAAGCCTCGTGCTCCGTCATGCTCGTAATCTGAGCGCCAAAGGTTTTTCCATGATCCCGACTGCTTCATATACCTCTCGGCTATATCCAGCTTGCCGAGCCGTTTTGCCACCTGTGCGATTGCAAAGTCGCAGAGCGAGTATTCCACCGTGCGGTTGCCTGCCCTCGCTATGCCATGTGGTATGTAGCCGAGAGCAAGATATTCGCGCAACCCTCCTCTGCCTTCCGCCTCTTCGTTGCCTCCCGGCGGTATGGTGGCGTCATGTATCATGGCCTTAAGCGCAGCCTCATAGTCTATTCCCGGGATCCCTTTTACACACGCATCTGCTATGACCACATCTGCATTGGATCCTCCCTGAGTCCGTCCGTTGGCGTTTCCGCTCCGTGCGTCGGGCATGAATCCGTCTCGCTTACCTATGTTGACGAGCGAGTTGACCATATCGGCAAGTCTCTGCGGCTCGATGATGGAAAGCAGTGGCATCGACGTGCGGTAAGTATCCCAGAGTGCGTAGAAATCATCGTAATAGGGAACGGGATCGGTCCAGAGAGGATTCTCGCCGGTCCGGTCGGAAGGCATGAGCATTGTGTGGTACAGGGATGTATACAGCATCCTTTTGTACTGCTCGGGAGTATCGGGATCCACCTCTATCTTGCGCATTTCGTTTTCCCATTTGGCGAGTGTCTCCTCCCTGATGTCGTCGAAAGACTTCCCTTCAGATTCTGACTCATAGTTATATTTAGCTTTGAGTGGGCTTATGAAGGAAATGCCTACTCGGAAGCTGACCGTATCGGTCTGTTCCGGAAATCTGACAATGGCTCCCGTCTTTTCCCCTGAGTCGAACTGCGCGAGGCTTTCACTGATTTCTGAACCTTTCCATGTGGCTGCTTGATCGAATGGCGTGTCTGACTTGGCATAGAAGTACACAGTATAAGCCCTCCCGTTGTTCCAGCCGCCACGAATGCGGCTGTAACCCGATATCTCGGTATCGGATAGAATTTGGATCTCGCTGCCTACAAACTGCTGAGCCTCGCGTGCATCCGGAATCGGTGACTCCCCGAGGAAGAATCCGGCGTCTACCTTCAGACACTTGTCTCCATCCGTCGGGTACATAAATCTATAGGCTGCCGTGCGGTCGGTAGCCGTAATCTCGGTCTTAATACCCGAATCCTTGTATGTTGTGGAGTAGTAGGCCGGCAGGATTGTCTCTGACTCGCGTATCCCGAAGACCTCCCTGTTGTCAAGAGGTCCTGAGAATGGCTGCAGCAGGATGTTGCCGTATTTTGGGCCTCCTCCCGTACCGCTGACGTGCACCTGCGCGAAACCGTCCACCCTTTCCGGCATTGGAAGCCAACCGCTGTTTGGCGATGGAGTGCAGTCAGGCGATGGCCTTACCATTCCAAACGGTGTGCAAGGTCCGACGAATACGCGCCCCAGCCCCTCCGACCCGATGCGTGGGTCTATGTAGTTCGTAAGTCGGTCGGCATAGACAGATAATGCCGTAAATACAAGTATAAATGTCGTATATATAGCGCTGATTGATCGCATATGGCAGTCTAGTTTTGTATTATGCCTATGATTGGTGACATATCTTTGAGCGTATTATCTCTATATTGATTAAATTACATTGGTTCAGATTTTAATTACGACAGCTATTATCCTTAAGTGCCTTGAGACATGCTATATTGATTTCTTTGGTTCGTCGGTTGATACCATGCGCTGAGCGCTTTTGCTGTTTCGCTTGTTCTCGTTATACTTCTGAATGGTCCGTCTGTTCCCGTGGGTGATGATGACTGCCGCCACGAATAGGCCGACAAAGAGTGCTGCGGCTATCGATGCTATGATCAGCACAAGTGTAGATGATATATGCATGACTTTCGAAAGTCGAATTAGATGTTGATTCTCTTCTGGGTTGCCTGTAGTCTCGGAGGAATACGCCCATCCATATACTTCTGCCACCCTGCCGTCAGTATGATCAGAACGAGATATACCCATGATGGATCTGACAGAAACAGCAGCGACAGCGTGACGTTTACGGCGATGTTCAAGGCTATCCATTTCCATAG
>JAIDTS010000485.1 GCA_029060585.1 Muribaculaceae bacterium | reverse complement strand
ATATCCGGCTTCGAGATTCACACCGGCTTTTTCATATGATTCTGCCATTTGTTAATAATTGAGAATTTAGAATTGAGAATTGAGAATTCAGGAGTCCTTCCGATCACCATCGTCCTCCCGTTCATTATCGCTCGCTTGGTCGTCTTTGTTCTCTTGTTCAATATTATTCTTAAGTTCAAGAGTCTTCAAAATACTTACAAGCAATTTCAAAATTTCCGTACAATCATTATTGATATTGGAATATTGAAGATCACTGATATATTCAGTCTCATGGAGAAGCTTAAGCCAGTATTCTGTCTCTCGTGCTTCCTTGAGGGCTATATTTAACTTGAATTGAAAATCCTTGATTGAGAATCCTTCCACGGCCTCATGAACATTTGCTCCAATGGATGTGCCGCTTCGTAGAATTTGCTTTGACATTACATATTCTTTTTGTTTCGTAGTAAGGAATTTGTAAAGCTTTACTATCCTTACTGCGAACTTGAAAGATTTGTTGAGAATTGTATTGTCTGGGCGTCCACTCATAATTCTCAATTCTCAATTCTCAATTCTCCATTAAAATAGCGAATTGCATTTGCGAAGAGGTTCTGACGCTTATCGCCGTGGATATTCTTGAAGAGACCGTCGTCGTAGCGCTCGGAGTGTCCCATTTTGCCGAGAATCTGTCCGTCAGGGCTGATGATGCCCTCGATTGCGTCGGTCGAACCATTCGGGTTGAAAGGACTTGTCATAGTGGCGTTGCCTGCAGCATCGGCATACTGGAACGCTATCTGTCCTGCCTCGGCAAGCTTCTTCACGAGTTCGGCACTTGCGGTAAACTTACCCTCGCCATGCGATACGGCGATGGAGTGGAGCTGGCCGATGGAGAAACCATCAAGCCAGGGAGAGGCAACGCTGCCAACCCGGGTAACTGCTATCTGCGAGATATGGCGGTTGATGTCGTTGCGGAAAAGCGTGGGGCTTTCTGCTGAAAGCTCACCGATCTTGCCGTAGGGGAGAAGTCCTGACTTGACGAGGGCCTGGAAACCGTTGCATATGCCGATCACGAGACCGCCACGCTTCAGAAGACGCTCTATAGCCTCCTTCACTGCGTCGTTCATTATTACGCTTGCGATAAACTTGCCGCTTCCGTCAGGCTCGTCGCCGAGCGAGAATCCTCCGCTGAACGCGAGCACATGGCAGGCGTCGATCATCTTGGCCATCGTAGCCACTGATTCGCGGGTCTGTTCGGGTGTCAGGTTGCAGAAGACACTCGTAGTGCATTCCGCTCCCTCGCGACTGAAAGCACGGATCATGTCGTAGTCGCAGTTGGTGCCGGGGAATACAGGCAGGTACACTACAGGATGCTCTACTGGCTCGCCGGGCCATACGGTCTTGTTCGGTCCGGATGAAGCGTTCTCTGCAACTCCCTTGGTGTCGGCATGGTCCGGATAGATTTCGTTGAATCGTGCGCTGTTGACTTCCTTGAGCACCGCTATTTCCTTGCGCTCGCCATTGATGTTGAGAATAGGATCCGCGATAGTGGCGCCTATCGGATGATATTCGCTTCCGAGCTTTTCTGCACTTTCCACGATGATGGCGCCGTAGTTCCACTTGTAGAGATCTTCTGCCGAATATTCGATTTCAGCTCCTATCTCGTTGCCGAAGCTCATCTTGGCCACAGCCTCTCCGAGTCCTCCGAATCCAAGTGCGTAGGCGGCCTTGATGCGTCCGGCCTTTATGTCTTCATGAATGACTGCGAAGTTCTTCTTAAGTGCGTCGGTGTCCGGCATTCCATTTTCCAGAGGTTTTGCCTCGAGAAGATAGACGATGTCGCCTGCTTCCTTGAACTCAGGGCTTATCACGTCACGGGCATCTACCGGGACTATACCGAATGCAATCAATGTCGGTGGTACCGATATGTCGGCAAACGTACCGCTCATCGAGTCCTTTCCGCCGATGGAAGGAAGTCCGAATTCCTTCTGCATTTTTAGTGCGCCGAGAAGAGCTGCAGCCGGTTTGCCCCACGACTTATCGGTGTGCATACGCTCGAAATACTCCTGATAGGAGAAACGCATGCGTGATGTGTCGCCGCCAGCTGCCGCCACCTTTGCCACAGCCTCGACAACCGCATAAGCGGCACCGTGATAGGGACTCCATTCACTGATGTAAGGGTTGAAACCATATGCCATCATGCTCGCAGTGTCGGTATATCCTCCCGTAGGAAGCTTCTGTACGCTCACCTGGGTCTCCGTGCCCTGTGTCTTGCCGCCAAACGGCATGAGCACTGTCGATGCGCCGATCGTAGAGTCGAACATCTCTATGAGACCTTTCTGCGACGTAACGTTTTCGTCTGCAAGCATTTCTTCGAATGTCTTGTAGCTCTTGTAAGGCATTCCGGTGGCAACGCCGCTTATCTTTACAGAGGCTTTGCGCGTGGCGCCGGCGGAGTCGATGAACTCGCGGCTCAGGTCGGCTACCACCTCTCCGTTCATCATCATGCGCATGCGGCCGCGGTCGGTCACGTCCGCTACATGGGTCACCTCAAGGTTCTCCTCATGGCAGTATTTGATAAACTCATCCATATCCTTCTTCTCTACAACAACGCTCATACGCTCCTGACTTTCGCTGATAGCGAGCTCGGTTGCGTTCAGGCCGCTGTATTTCACGGGAACACGGTCAAGGTAGATGTCAAGTCCATCGGCAAGTTCTCCGATAGCCACGCTGACACCGCCTGCTCCGAAGTCGTTGGATTTCTTTATCAGTCTCGTGACTTCCGGACGATGGAAAAGACGCTCTATCTTGCGCTCCTCCGGAGCATTGCCTTTCTGCACCTCGCTACCGCACTGCTCGAGGGAGCTGACATTATGCTCCTTGCTCGATCCGGTAGCTCCTCCGATACCGTCGCGACCGGTACGGCCTCCAAACATCAGTATCACATCTCCGGCTGCAGGACGCTCGCGGCGAACGTCGGCCTGCTTCACAGCGCCAACTACGGCACCTACCTCAAGGCGCTTAGCTACGTAGTTGGGGTGGAAGATCTCTCGCACATGAGTGGTGGCGAGGCCTATCTGGTTGCCGTAGCTGCTGTAGCCGGCTGCTGCCCGTTTGGATATGACGCGCTGCGGAAGCTTGCCTTTCATCGTCTCGCTCACAGGCTTGTAGATATCGCCGGCACCGGTCACGCGCATAGCCTGATAGACGTAGCTGCGTCCGCTCAGCGGGTCGCGGATAGCACCTCCAAGACATGTCGAGGCTCCGCCGAAAGGTTCTATCTCTGTAGGATGATTGTGAGTCTCATTCTTGAACATCAGGAGCCATTTCTCCTTCTCACCGTTTTCGGTATCGACATCAATCACTATGGAGCAGGCATTGTTTTCCTCGCTCTCCTCCTGGTCGTCGAGAATGCCTTTGGCCTTGAGCCAGCGGGCTCCGATGCAGGCGAGGTCCATGAGGCAGACGCGTTTCTCATCGCGGCCGAGATCCTTTCGCATCCGGCGGTAAAGATCGAGCGAGCCCTTTATGTCTTCCGCTACCGGACTGTCTTCGACGTCTATGTCGGTAAGCTCGGTCATGAAAGTCGTATGGCGGCAGTGGTCGCTCCAGTAAGTGTCGAGAATGCGGAGTTCCGTTTCTTTCGGGTCGCGACCCTCGGCTTTGAAATAGTCTACCACCGTCATAAGGTCGGCATCGTTCATCGCGAGTCCCATCTCATTGATGAAATCAGGAGCGTTCTCAAGCGTGATCTCGCGAAATCCTTCGAGCTCCTTTACCGGAGATGCTGTGGCGCGCTCAGGCGGGCAAAGCACGCTCATGTCTTTGGCGCGGGATTCTACGGCATTTATGGTATAGTGTGCTATTTTCTGAAGATCGTCTTCAGTGACAGAATCGTCGAAGATCATCAGTTTCGCACTGCGGATCTCCACTTCTGATGTCGGATCGATCAGCTTCACACAGTCCTCCGCAGAGGAAGCGCGCTGGTCAAACTGACCCGGAAGGCATTCCACTGCAAGATATTTCTTACCTGTAAGATCAAAGTCCTCGACTACGGTGTCGGTGGCCGGCTCGCCGAAGACACGGTATTTTGCTTCCTCTACGAGTGCCGGATCAGCGTTGAAGACATCGTAGACGCAGATCAGACGAAGGTCCTTGATGTCGAGGCCGAGGTTTTCATTGAGTTCCCGCCGGAGACTGTCGGCTTCTACGCGGTAGGCACCGCTCTTCTCCACGAAAATCCGTTTGTTCTGGTTCATAGTTTAATGTATGGTTTAATAAGTTTAGGAAGTTTAGATGGTTTAGGGAGTTGAGGAAGAATAGAGATAAAAACATCTAAACTTTCTAAACCATCTGAACTTTTTTAACTTAATATTCAGTTCAGTTCGCTTGCAAGTACCTTCTTGGCCTGTTTCTTACGGAACTCAGCCATTTTTTCTTCAAGGGCCTTATCCGTCACTGCCATTATCTCCACTGCGAGGAGAGCAGCGTTTTTCGCACCGTCTATGCTCACTGTGGCCACCGGAATTCCGGAAGGCATCTGCACCATAGAAAGCAGTGAGTCGAGTCCCTCGAGCGTGCGTGCCTTGATAGGCACTCCGATGACCGGGAGGGTAGTGAAAGCTGCGCATACTCCTGCGAGGTGTGCCGCGCCTCCGGCTGCAGCTATGATCGCGGCATATCCAGCCTCGCGGGCACCGCTTACCCATGCTTCAAGCTCATGTGGAGTACGGTGTGCACTAAGCACTTTCTTGTCGTATTCTACGCCGAATTCGTCGAGAATCTCAGCACTTCCTTTCATTACGGGCCAGTCGGAAGCTGAACCCATTACAATACCGATTTTCATTGCTGTCTTTGTGTTTTTATAAATCAAGAGACCGCATTCCGATTGGTCGGAACGCGGTCTGTCCTATGCGTATTGATCCGAAACTGCACGACATGTCAAGGCTTCAAGTCCGCACACCTGCGTGGTTAGCCTCATGCTGCTTGGCAATCGGCGGAATGACAGATGCTTATGGCGTCGTCTATGCTTGAGTGAGAAGTGCATGTTCCGGTGTCAGATTCTATTTGTGAAAACTTGATGCAAAGTTAATCAAAAACTTTGAATTTTCCAAATTTAAGACTCCGGTCAGGTAAATTTTAAGTGTTTTCAGAGGCGTTTTCAGTCCTTTCGTATCGCTGCTCGGCGGATTTTGCCTGATATGGTCTTCGGTAGTTCGTCGACAAACTCCACGATACGCGGATATTTATAGGGGGCGGTCACTCTTTTGACATGGTTCTGGATGTCCTTGATGAGCTCTTCACTTTCCTTACCCTTGTAGTCGGTTGCAAGCACTACCGTAGCCTTCACTATCTGGCCTCGTACGTCATCGGGAACTCCTGTGATGGCGCACTCCACGACAGCGGGATGAGTCATCAACGCGCTTTCCACCTCAAACGGGCCGATACGGTAGCCCGACGACTTTATGACATCGTCCTTTCGTCCTACAAACCAATAATAACCGTCTTCGTCGCGCCATGCTACGTCGCCTGTGTGGTAAAGTCCGTCGTGCATAGCTTCGTTGGTCAGATCCTCATCGTTGAGATATTCCTTGAAAAGTCCGAGCGGCTTCTTTTCAGGATGCAGGCGCACGACGATCTCTCCGTGTACGCCGTCTTCTACGGGCTCGTCGTTGTCGTCAACGAGGTCTATGTCGTATTCGGGACCCTTGAGACCCATCGAGCCCGGCTTTGGCTCACACCACGGATATGTGGCGACAGTCAGTGTAGTCTCAGTCTGTCCGAATCCTTCCATCAGCCGGAGTCCGGTCAGCTTTTTCCATTCGTCGAAGACACTTGGATTGAGTGCTTCTCCTGCTATGGTACAGTATTTAAGCGAGGAGAGGTTGAATCTTGAAAGGTCTTCTCTGATAAGGAACCGGAAGATCGTCGGGGGTGCGCAGAGAGATGTGATGTTATAGTCCTGGATCATGTGAAGCACGTCTATGGGCTCGAACTTGTCGAAGTCATAGACGAATACATCAGCTCCGGCTATCCATTGGCCATA
>JAIDTS010000484.1 GCA_029060585.1 Muribaculaceae bacterium | reverse complement strand
CAATATCGGTGTCTGACGAAATGTTCCTTGACATAAGGATAAAGGCTGCTCAAAAGAGGCTCGACCAACTGTTGAAGAAGAAAAATAAGATTGCTTAGAGTCAATTATTTATAGAGAGTTCAATGGTAGAGGCAAAGGGCTCGCTGAGCAGATAAGTCTTCAGTCATAAGATGAGGAACTCGGAAGCAAAGAAGCAGAGGCTCTCTCGCTTCGCTCGCGGACCAATAGCAGGAGATACTGAAAGACAATATAATAAGCTTGCGAAACTTGAATTAAATGACATTTCTGTTTTTGTGGACACAGTTTTTCCGTAATTATAATCTTACGCCGATTCCGAGCATCAGGTTCTGAGGGTCTTTGAAGTCGCCGATGCGGTAACCGGTGTTTATGTAGACGTTTTTTGTGATAAAGGTCTTGAGGGTCAGGGACTGGTAGAATGCCTTGTCTCCCTTGGGATTTACAAAGTCATAGCCTAAGCCTATATTGACTGAGAATATCGGCATTATCAGTTCGGCATGAGCCGAAAGTCCCAGACTTATCTGTTTGCCGAAAGAAGGACGCCTAAACTTTATGTCTTCTTCATACGCCCCCTCCACCCAATAAGGTCTGAGGCCTCCGCTCTCATCCCATTGAAAATCAAGAGAGGGTCCAGCAGCGAAATAACGGTTGATCCTATAAGAGGGAGAAAACTGGAGTCCCAATACGCCAAATTTTCCCGGACACATAACACCTTCTTCGAGGTAGCCTACCACCAATCCTCTCTTACGCCAGGCTCCGAATGCCATAATATCATATATCCACCTTTTGCCTTCAGCTCCATAAGCGATTGTATTGGCTGCTTCTTTTGGTGCTCTCTGCGGATTCAGGACGTATGCAAAACCGATCAAAGCGCCGACTGTGTTGACACCCCTATTGGGGTATGAGGTATTGCCGTTGGAATAGTGGTTGGCACCTACTCCAAAAAAGATTCCCCACCGGTCTGACAATCGGTAATTAAACTTGAAGAAGATACCCATGTGTGCCGTGACCGGGCTTCCGATGGCAACATTATCCTCAGCGGTTTCCTTATTGTAATGCATCCAGCCAAAAGCAGCTCCGAACTGCCATTCGTATCCAAGGCTGAGACGGTCGCTGAAATGATATATCGGGGCACCCTGATATACGTAGGCCGAGACGGGAGTGCCAAGCAGTCCATTGGGTGAGTATCCACTCATTCCGAGTCCGACTCCCTGGTACAGTCCAGGATAAAGAGTTCCCTCCCTTGTAGCCGGATTGAAGCTGAAATCGGCACGGAGCACACCGCCGAATGTGGAACTTATTTTTTTGCCAAGGGAATTGTCTCCTCGCAGAAAACTGTTGGTGATCAGGACGCCGGCAGATGACGCTTCAGCCCCGACGCGCCATTCCACAGGCCGGGAGAGTTTTTCCGGAATCGTATCCGCTGCTGCCGTTAAGCCAAGGCAAGTTGCGGCAGCGATGACTGAGAGGATTCTATTTCGCATCTTCAATTCTGATCTCATGGCGTAGAGGATATAATGATGTCACTTTAATGTCTTCTGAAAAGGTAAGATCAAGCACTTCGTTGTGGAAGACCATACAGCCGGATACTTTCGCGCCTGTATAGACCACATCGGTGAATATATTCACAGATGAAAATTCAGGAATCTCTATACTTATCTCTGTGAATCTATCAGGGCCCTCATATTTGAATGTGTCTCCGGGGCGAATGCCGGCTTTCGGCTTTATGATCCATTCTTCATTTTCATATACAGGCACCGGCATATCGAAGCGCTCGCCCTTGAGCCATGACTCCCGTGCAACCGGCTCAACCAATATCGATGCAAGCTCGTTGAGATATGGACGTATGGTCACGGTCTGGGGAAGCGGGCCATTGTTGGTAAATCCTTCTCGGAAACTTGACACATTCGCACGGTCTTCTGTTTCCATATCATCATAGACCACCTCTACGAGACGAAGAGTTCTGCCCGGCAATAAGGTAAACTCGATAGTGCGCACGCCATAGGTGTATTCGAGCCTGACGGTCCAATGTGAGTCTGATTGAGATGTGGAGCAAATGCTTTTTATAGTCAGTCTGGAACCTTCCTTTCTCAACTCAAGTTTTCTGAACCTTGTCTCGAATACTATCAGAGCAATATCCTTTGCTGGGGAGTTTGGATCGATAATATCACCTTGCGCATTATAATATGTGCAATATGGTTTGCTCTCGCTCATCAGATCGAATCCGAAATGCTCAAGGTCTTTTGTGGGGATGACGATGACTGCCTCTCCCCCATCGCCTTCAATGGTGATGTCTTGATAATCCTCCCAGTCGGGTTCGTCAATGAATATATCGCTGTTGCAGCCGCACAAAGTTACGGTCAGAAATGCGAATAATATTTTGAATATGGGTTTCATGCGTCATTTATTTTTATAGAATAATGGTAAGTAGCAGTTCAAATTAAAACGATATAATAAAAACTCCTGAAAGTAGATGATCTCGTATATTCTCCACTTGCCGATTCCGGCCGCTTCGGCTTTGTCGCTCGGTCACGATGCCCGCATCGCTCCCTCACTCCGCAGCCAAATCGCCTCGGAATCGCCGGCGCGGATAATATACGTTTAATTTGACCAGCTACTTATAAATGTGCTGAGTGGTGCAAAATTAGTAAAAATATACTGAAGTGGCAATACACAAAAGTGTATATTTGATACGGAGCATCAGGTTGGAGGCGAGCTTTGCTGGAAGTATGAAGTATTGGCGCTTCGCGCAGTATGCAGTATGGAGTATGGGCTACGCAATCTGGGAAATGGAGCTGAAGCTCCTTGGCAGAAACAAAAAGGGACTTTGGGAGGATACCGGGACTAAGGCTCGGAGACCAGGACAAATTGGGACTTGGCTGCTCCGATCCGGAATTAGGTCACGCTCGGAGATCGCTCCCCACCTAACTTGCTGCCTTCAAATTAGATTTGGAAAGAATCTATAGCAACGCAGATCGGCTGACGGCTATCGCCCTGCCGGGGTCGCGGATGGGGGTCTCTCGCAGAGGTGCAAAGGGCTCGCTGAGATTCCATTCCATTAACAATGACAGCACTCGGAAGCAGAGTGCGCCGAGGCTCGCTCGCTTCGCTCCGCATTGCAGGAGTGGGACAGACTCGGAAAAGATTTGATGAATCATTGAGCTATGTTGAGAATCAAGAGAATAAACTAAGTCAATGGTAGGGGCGGAGAATACGGCATTCAAGACCATAGTTCCAGAGTACAAGGGCCATGAGGTCGGGAACCATTCAGCCGCATGCTGGTAGAACCATAGGCTACGCGATACCCGGGACAAGTGTCTCTCGGGACGCAGAGTTTTGGGGTACCTTCTTAAAGGGAAAAAAACTCACGGGCAGACGCGGTAATGGCATCGCGCAGAGGAGCAGAGGGCTCGTTGAGATTATTCATAAACAATGAGGGCACTCGGAAGCAGAGTGCGCCGAGGCTCGCTTGCTACGCTCCGCATTGCAGGAATGGGACGGTCATTGGGGGATGCCGCAGGGGGGAGAGCTGGAGCTCTCCCATCCGGGGGCTAGGCCGCAGGCTGGAAAGCCTGCTTTCCATGGGCTACGCAATATGGGGAGAGCTGGAGCTCTCCCCTCCTATTGGGTGAGGATGATGGTGACGCCGCAGAAGGACTGGGCTCCGTAGACGAGGGATTGCTCTATGTCGGCGGTCTTGGATGGACCTGAGATGAATGCTCCGAAGCCTTTTTCAGACATCTCGATACGGGAATAGGCTTCGTGCATGTTGCTTACGATGTTCTTACGGTCGAGAATTATTACGAGATATTCACAGATGAAGCATACGGCACGCTGCTTCATGGTCTGCGGTATCCAGATACAGGCATTTTCCGCACACCCAACGGTGCCTTCCACTACACTGACGTCCGTGCCGTCGAGATCCTGCGGTCTCTCGACTTTATCGGGATTTTTATCTGCCTTAACTCCCGGGACATTGCTTGCTATTGTCTTAGTATTTGGATAAGCTTGACGAATCAAATCATTGATGTCATCCCCTTCCTTCATCTCGATCACCTTTGCTCCAGCAGAGGTTGAAGCCGTATGAATGAAAGCTTCAATCGGGTCTGGATATGTAAGCTTCGCGAAGGAGAGGTCGGGCTTATCGTAGGTCTCGCGCACGTTGCTGCGTAGATTATTAAGAATCGTATCTTTGGTGGTCATAACTTTAAGAATTTTCGTCTTGGAGGCCTTTTTTCCAGAGCTCGTGGAAGGATTTCTTGGCGAATTTGGGCATCGTGTGGCCATAGCACCAAGGCTTCATCGCAATGCCGGTGAGCCA
>JAIDTS010000483.1 GCA_029060585.1 Muribaculaceae bacterium | reverse complement strand
CGCTCCGACAGACCTCCCTTTCGCCAGTTCTGTGTCCAAAAAGTGACCTCGGGGATGTCTGAGCATGCGTCAAGTCCGGCTTCTTCTATCTGCTCGAGACTTTTCCATCGGCTTGACGCGAGGGTAGTGGTGATCACCTTGAAGCCATGATCGCGGGCATATTCCGCTGTCTTTCGCAGTCTCAATCTGAAACATTTCAGGCAGCGGCCACCACGTTCCGGTTCATCTTCAAGTCCTTTGACGCAACCAAGCCATCCTTCATGATCATAATCGGCATCGACAATCTCCAGACCAAGGCTCTCGGCATAACGTGTGCATTCGTCCTTGCGCTTGAGATACTCCTCAATAGGATAGATGTTGGAATTGCAGTAGAAGATTGTAGGGCGGATACCATGCTGAAGCAAGCACTCCACTATGGCTGACGAGCAAGGTGCGCAACATGTATGCAGCAACACCTTATCCTCTCCTCCCGGAACTTCTACTTTGTATTTTTGCTTAGCCATGTGCCTGTATGCTGATACCTAAGAGGACGCACGCGCCGTTCGTTTCTACTTTCAAATAGCAGTTTAATTATGAATTATGCATTATGAATTATGCATTGTCCGGATTACATGGCGAACGCGTTGAAGCCGCCGTCGACTACCGCTACAGTGCCAGTCACAAATGTAGAAGCGTCTGAGATAAGATACTGGATGGTGCCGCAAAGCTCCTCCGGTTTTCCGAAGCGCTTGAAGGGAGTCTGGCGAATCACATCGGCACCACGCTCAGTAAGCGAACCGTCAGGATTAGTCAGTAGCGCGCGGTTCTGGTTGGTCAGGAAGAATCCCGGTGCAATTGCATTCACCCTTATGGCCGACGTGAACTTAGTCGCCACCTCGTTGGCGAGGAAAGCTGTGAAGTTGCTGATTCCGGCTTTAGCCGCTGCATATCCACATACGCGGGTCATCGGACGGAATGCCGCCATCGACGAGAAGTTGACAATCGCTCCCTTACCGGCCTCAACCATCGGCTTGAGGAATACCTGAGTCGGAATCACTGTGCCTGTAAGATTGAGACCGAGCACACGCTCGAATTCCTGAACCTTAAGGTCGAAGAAATTGCCAGTCGGGGCGATTGTAGCTCCCGGCATGTTGCCTCCGGCAGCGTTGAGCAAAGCATCCACTTTGCCGTATTTTGCCAAAATCTCAGCACAGTTCTCCTCAACCTTCGCCGTGTCCATCACATCGGTGACAAGGAAGATTGCCTCTCCGCCCTTAGCGCGAATCTCATCCACAATCCTGTCGCCCTCATCCTTGCGGCGTCCCATGAGAACAACTTTCGCTCCTTCTAACGCAAGATATTCTCCGATGCATGCTCCGAGCACTCCGGTACCTCCGGTGATCACGACCACCTTATCCTTTACTGAAAACAGTTCGTTCATGTCTTGTAGATTTATACTTTAATATGACTACAAAATTAGCAAAAATCCGAGTATCTTACAAAATTATTCGTATGTTTCGTCAAATTAGTTTGTAAATGAGATATAATTTTTGTATCTTTGCGATTCAATAAAAACCACCGTTACCGTGAATTTGCATTATTTTTGCATTGATTACGCGGAAATGGATTACAACTTTTTCATCAATTAGACTCTACAGGTATATGAGTGACAGAATTTATATTTTCGATACCACGCTGCGCGACGGCGAGCAGGTGCCGGGTTGCCGACTTAACACACAGGAAAAGATAGAAGTGGCCAAAAAACTCGAAGGTCTTGGCGTCGATGTCATAGAGGCAGGATTCCCTGTCTCCAGTCCGGGGGACTTCACGTCAGTTCAGGAAATCTCCAAGGCCGTGACGTGGCCCACGATATGCGCGCTTACCCGTGCGGTAGATTCCGACATAAAAATCGCAGCAGAGGCTCTGCGTTTCGCCAAGCGACCGCGGATACATACAGGCATAGGCACTTCTCCCTATCATATCAAATATAAATTCAATTCAACGCCGGAAGAAATTCTTGAAAGAGCCATAGGATGTGTGAAATACGCCAAGAAATTCGTAGAAGACGTCCAGTTCTATGCCGAGGACGCAGGTCGAACAGACAATGAGTATCTCGCGCGAGTAGTCGAAGCCGTGATCAAGGCCGGGGCCACCGTCATCAACATCCCTGATACTACCGGCTATTGCCTTCCGAGCGAATTCGGAGAAAAGATCAAGTATCTGATGGAGCATGTGGATGGCATCCACAACGTGACTATCGCGACTCACTGCCACAACGACTTGGGCATGGCGACCGCAAACACTCTGTCGGGCCTTATGAACGGAGCACGGCAGGCTGAAGTGACCATCAACGGAATCGGAGAACGCGCGGGTAACACCTCGCTTGAGGAAGTCGTGATGATCCTAAAATCGCATTCCGAACTCAATCTTGATACAAACATAAACAGCAAGAAGATTGCCTCTGTCAGCAGAATGGTGTCGAGCATGATGAATATGCCGATACAGCCAAATAAGGCGATAGTAGGTCGCAACGCTTTCGCGCACTCTTCCGGCATCCATCAGGACGGAGTGCTCAAGAACCGAGAGAGCTATGAAATCATCGACCCCAAGGATGTAGGCATAGACGAAAACGCAATAGTGCTGACTGCAAGAAGCGGACGTGCCGCACTCAAGCATCGTCTTGAATCCCTCGGGGTGCATATGGAGAAAGAGGCTCTTGACAAGTGTTACGAGGACTTCCTGAAGCTTGCCGACAAGAAGCGTGAGGTCGTGGATGAAGATGTCCTGATGCTTGCAGGGGAACACCGCACCGCGCGCAACCGCATTAAGCTTGACTATCTGCAAGTGTCGAGTGGTGTGGGATTGCGTCCGGTGGCAAGTGTCTGTCTTGATATTTCCGGTGAGAAATTCGAGGCCTGCGCTACGGGCAACGGTCCTGTCGATGCAGCCATCTCCGCCATCAAGAAGATAATCAGCCGAAAGATGCTGATTAAGGATTTCCTTATCCAGGCGTTCGATAAGGGAAGCAACGATGTCGGGAAGGTGCACATGACTGTGGAATGCGATGGAGTGAACCATAACGGTTTCGCCGCAAACAGCGACATCATCGCCGCATCCGCAGAGGCTTTCCTCGATGCCGTAAACAAAGCCGTGTAGGTTTTCAGTCGATTATTAACACCCAAATAGAAATGAAACTTAAGATAGCAGTATTGCCCGGTGACGGAATCGGGCCGGAGATCTCGCGTGTCGGCGTGGAAGTGATGAAAGCTGTGGCCAAAAGGTTTGGCCATGATTTCGAGTTTGAATATGGATTGGCAGGAGCCTCTGCCATAAGGGAGGTGGGAAATCCCTTTCCTGAGGAGACGCTGAAGCTATGTAAGGAATCAGATGCGGTTCTGTTCTCAGCCGTAGGTGATCCGGAATTCGACAACAATCCTGCCGCTAAGGTACGTCCGGAGCAGGGACTTCTGGCCATGCGCAAGCAGCTCGGGCTATTCGCCAACATCCGTCCGATCCAGACATTCCCCGGACTTGAAGACAAATCTCCCCTTAAGGAGGAGATAGTCAAGGGCGCGGACTTCGTTTGCGTACGTGAGCTTACCGGCGGTATGTATTTCGGTGAGAAATTTGAGTCCGACGAGAAGGCGTATGACACAAATCTATATTCACGCCATGAGATAGAGCGTATCCTCAAGGTCGCATTCGAACTTGCCTTACGAAGAAAAAAGCATCTCACGGTAGTAGACAAGGCAAATGTCCTTGCGTCCAGCCGTCTCTGGCGTAAAGTGGCACAGGAAATGGAAAATGAATGGCCTGAGGTCATGACAGACTATATGTTTGTCGACAACGCCGCCATGAAGATGATTCAGGATCCTCGCTTCTTCGATGTCATGGTGACTGAAAACACATTCGGAGATATACTTACGGATGAGGCAAGTGTTGTCAGCGGCTCCATGGGTCTGCTTCCTTCTTCCTCGATCGGTGAGAGCACACCCGTCTTCGAGCCAATTCACGGATCTTGGCCACAGGCTGCAGGACTTGACATCGCCAATCCGCTTGCGCAGGTGCTTTCCGTAGCGATGTTGCTCGAGCATTTCGGCTTAGAAGATGAAGGAAATATTGTCAGGAAGGCTGTAGACGCTTCCATCGAGCAGGGTGTCGTCACGCCTGACCTTGGCAAGGATGGTCGGTCAGACTACGGTACGAAAGCCGTAGGCCATTGGCTGACAGACTGGATTGCGTCAGGCGAAGCATGATCAGCGGCTCAGCTTCTTTAGACGCAGCTTGATATACATATAGATATAAATGATGAGGAGGACCGCGAGAATGGAGGAAATGATGGTAAGAGTCGTTTCTCGATTATTACTCTCGCTTCTTCTCATTGTTTTTTTACTATTATCATCCTTAATGAGAAGGGGCGCGTTGAGAATGCTGTCGCGCAGCATGCTTTCCCTCCTCATGGTCACTTTCCTGAGGCTGTCGATCTGATGGGTATGGATTATATAGTTTTCCATACTTTCTATGTAGGTCTCTTTGTCGCCGATAGCCTTCGCGGCCTCAATGATCATGGCGTTGAATTTCTGCTTCTGATAAGGAGAGAGGTCGGTAGTCTTTAGAACACCTTTCAGCGCTGGAATAGCGTTCTTATAGTCTTTAGTGGCCATATAGTAGAATGCATAGGCCTGCCCGGCCTTATCCATGACCTTCCTAACGTCAGGATCCCTCTCATAAAGAGCCTGGATACTGTCGTGGATCTCTTGGATCTCATCGTCAGAGAGGGCGGGATAATTGCTGAGTATTCTGCGGTAGCTTATGAACCTATTAGTGTCGTAGTTTCGGAAAGTGCGTTTCTTCTTACGATACATCACCTGGAGCTGATCGATGATGTCAAGAAGTTTCCTGTCAAAATCAACAGCCTTGGCAGGGTTGCCGTTCATTCTGGAATGAATCATGGCTGCGGTGGTGTAGAATTGATTTTTGAGCGGATAGTCGCTTGCCGGGAGTTCATCCATGAGTTCTCCGTATCTGTCAAGACACTCTTTGAAAAGAACTCCGTCAGCATCGACGCCGAGATACTGTATGATCTGGAAAAGAAGAGAAATTTTGTCGTAGATATCGTCACCCTTAAGGTTGTGTGCATGCTTAATGCTGTCAAGGAGTGATCGCTGGAGCTCCGTGTCATCAGGCTGACGGCTTTTCCGGCTCAACTGTTGGTTAAGAATGAATGTCTTTGTGGCAGACCGCGACGTTTCATTGGGAATGTCGTTGGTATATTTGAGGAGCAGATCGATTACGCTGTCGTTGCTTGAGTAGAATGTTCCGAGATTTCGGAGCATGTCAAGCTGCGCAGTTAAGTTCTCAGCTCGTCCAGCAGTATAATATATGTCCCATGCAAGCTTTATTTGACCTCTTCTGTCGGAAAGGTCAAAGAGATAGTAGAGAATACGCACGCTGTCGCGGGCGGATGTAGTGGTCAGAAGCTGCTTTTCGTATTTTTCGTA
>JAIDTS010000482.1 GCA_029060585.1 Muribaculaceae bacterium | reverse complement strand
TTCGCATGCCTCATCGGTCACGATGCCCGCATCGCTCCCTCTTCGGCATTCGAAAATCCCTCGCCCAAAGACGCCCTGGCGACCCTCATTTTTTGTGAGATGGGGCCTAAGACAAAGAAAAAAGGCCTCGACTCATAACTAATTATTGACAAAATTATTTATGAGTCGGGGCCTTATGTTGATTATGCCAGTCTTTGTTATAGTGTGAGACTGTCGGAGGCGTGCTTTGTGCGCACTTCTATGACTGTTGTGCCATCTGTAGAAATGGGAACATTTTCCCAAGTGAGCACATTTACTTTATCTGGATTGGCTTTACCGAATTTTTTTCCGTTTACGAAAAGTTCTCCTTCACCATCGTTGCTGAAGGCCATGACTGTCATGGTGTCTCCGGAATGAGGCTGACGCTTGCCGGCTATGTGGACGAACTTGTCTTCCTTGTTCCAGTTGGCTTTATAGAAATAGAAAGCATCCTTTCGAGTGCTTCTGTCATAGGTCACAAGTCCTTTGTCGTTTCTGCCGGGAGTGTCACCCTCATTTCTTGAAGCGGCACAGAAATCAAACATGCACCATATGAAGTTGCACCAAAGGTAATCCCTTTCGGCAAGTTGCCTGTAGCTTTCTATATGATAGTTTGTCTGCCAGTTTTCCGGATGCCAGTGCCCCCAGGGTTCCGGCTTAACCAAATCCTCGCTCTGTTGCAGTACGCTTCCCCCGGCTCCATACTCACTCATTCCAATCTTGCGTTCAGGATGTGCCGAATGTTCTCCGTCGAGCCATGTCCCCAGCTCAGATGGCTCGCCACCATACCATCCGAAGTATTTGTTAAAAGCTATTATGTCGGTAAAACCATTGAAGTCGTCATTCTGGTTGCTCGCACCCATGGTCATACGTGTTGGATCAATGCTGTGAGCGATGCTGTCGAGTGTGACAACCATTTTCGACGGACGGTCAAGCCAACCGGAATTTATCTCGTTGAATAGACCCCAGGCAAACACCGAGGGATGATGATGATACTGATAGATCATTTCCTTCAACTGTTCCTTAAGATTCTCGTCGTATGCCGGATTATTTACATATACGTTTACGAACGGAATCTCCACCCAAGAGGCTATCCCCGCCGAATCAAGCATATTAAGAAAGACCTCAGACTGAGGATAATGGCTCATTCTGACAGCATTGCACCCCATTTCCTTGATTATATCTACGTCTCTCCGATGATCACCTACGGTAAAGGCCGAAGCGCGTTCTGAGACATCCTCATGGCGGTTGACACCGTTCAATCTATGAGGTTTTCCATTCAAGAAAAATCCATGGTTTTGGTCAGCTGAGAAGTTGCGTATACCAATCGGCACTTCACGGACATCGACTGTGTTTCCATCTTTTTTCAGCTCTACCCTCCCCTTATACATGAAGGGATCGGAAGGACCATCCCATAGTATTGGCCTTTCAATGGAGATCGGAATGGAAATTGGATTTGTCGTATCTATAACTTTAGACGTACCCTTTGAAACCAATCGATCACCGTCCCAGACTGTAAACTCAACTTCATAGTTTTCTAATGAAACAGTGTTATCTGAAGAAATATGAGCTACCGCCTCCAAAGTTGCTTCCTTATCATCCAAGGTTTTCTGATAGAAGAAAACACCGGGAGATGCATAAAAGTCGGGAGCGATGCAGACCGGATCAGTCACAATAAGCTCCACACCTCTTGGAAGTCCCCCGTAGATATTAAAATCACCACATATTGGAGCTATATCCATCGTAGGAGCGTTGTTCACCCGTAACTCAAGTTTGCTCTCCTTTCCCGGGGTTAGAAAATCAGTTATTTCTGTCACGAATGCGGTATAGCCACCTTTATGCTTGGTCACGAAATGATTGTCGATGAAAACATCCGCTACAGTCTGAGCCGCATTAACCTTCAAGAATACTCTTTTACCGTCTGTCTTAAGGTCTGCCGGCAATTTCCGGGAGTAATTGCAAAGTCCTCGGAAATAATCCTTATCACCGAACATCGCGTCTTTACGGTTCCATGTATGAGGAAGCGTGACATCGTAAATTTCATGGTCCGGAGCCTGGAAGCCATAATGAAAGCGCCATTTATCGTTTATAGGCCTAACCTCAAGAGCCTTAACATCCAATGATGACACGCTGCACGCAAATGCAATGCCATATAAAAGTTCATAACGATAGTTCATGATGTAATATTATAGATTGTTCAACTGCAAATTCGTTTCTATTTAACCTTTACACAGGCCCTGAGTCCTTTCACAACGGCACCGGTAAATCCGGCTTCCTCCATCGCGTTAAGCCCGCGGATAGTGAGACCGCCAGGGGTCGTCACCTTATCCACCTCCTGCTCAGGATGCAATCCGTTTTTGTCTATAAGTTCAGCGGCTCCACGCATTGTCGCTGCTGCAGCGCGTAGCGCAGTTGACGCATATAGGCCCAGTTCAACTCCCCCCTCAGTCATCGCCCTAAGCATACTCATCATTAATTCCATTCCACAGGAAGCTACATCAATTCCGGCATCAAGCATTCGCTCCTCGACTATTTCTGTGAGGCCGAGGGTGGAAAAGATATCGTTGACTATCAGGTCATTCTCTTCGTCTGATTTCTCACGACAGACAAACGTAACTCCACACTTTAGGCTTACGGCTGTATTAGGTATGGCCTTATATAGTACGATACCCTCACCTGCCATCTCACGAAGCGCAGCGATATCGATTCCTGCCGCCATAGACACCAAGATGGGTTCACTATGTTGGTCCGCAGACGACCATATTGTATGAAGTTCCTCAATTACTTCCTTCACTTTCCACGGTTTTACTCCGAGTATGATTACGTCAGCACCCTGAGCGCATTCATAGTTGGATCCTGACGTAAAGACATGCGGGAAATCAGCCTTAATAGCATCAAGTTTTCCTGGAGAAGGATTTGATATCCTTACCTCATACTTCTCGCCCGACTCCGCCAGACCTCTCGCTACGGCGCCACCCATATTGCCGGCACCTATAATGCTCACTTTTATTTCCATATCTAAACTAATTATCTTATTCAACTTTCGCAAGCTCTAAAAATCTCACGCAGAGGGCGCAGAGGGGCGAAGATTCAATGCTTAAGTAAGCTTCGCGTCTCGACCGGAGCGAGCACGCTAAGGATACGGGCTGCTTCGCGTCGCCCGGAGAGCGCAGAGAACAAGCGCAGTTCCTGCGCTAAGGGCTTGCGATTAATTCTACAAGAACAAGCGAAACTTAAATTATCTTACAAAATTAGCAAAATCCGAGTTATTTTCAAAATTAGGTTAGTTAATTAATAAAACTTTTGGAGGTTTTGTGAGGCATCACGCTGGGAACGCATGGGGGCTGGGAGCGCAGGAGATTTTTTCGATTCGTTTGAAACGGTGCACGCTAGGGCTGCATCTTTATTATAGATCAGTGGGCCAAAATCGGAAATATATACATTTGTATATTGATTGTTTGTAAAAAAAGGCTTAACTTTGCGAATTCATTATGAAGATAATGAAAAATCAACTGGAACTATCCTCTTTGTGAGGAATTCCCAAAAATCCTGTCATTAAATAGGACTTTTTGCTTTCTTTAGCGTCTCAATAACAAAACTTAAATAAGTATCGCCATGAACAATAGGATTAATAACGCTCTTGTATCAGTCGAGGTACTGCTTCGCAAACGCCTTGCATTCCTCATAATTTCCATGCTGTCATTCAACAGCATGTTTGCCTTGGATAACGGGAATACCCCGGCAACCAATTCTTCTGATTCCATAAGAAT